>NZ_LMCE01000015.1:0-293318 GCF_001623285.1 Pseudovibrio sp. Ad26 | reverse complement strand
CACTCTTTGGTGTTCTGAAAAACGTAAACTAAGTCAGTTATTCCGTAACAGTGGCTTGTTACCAAACCACTCGCGAATAACCGCCGTCCACGTTTCTCTTTCTTCTTCCGTATTCAATTGTCAATGAACAGGGCTTTCACCCACACTCAAAAGAATAAATCACTCATCAACACAATCATCTCTGATTGTGCATGAGCAATCAATCCTTTCGAGGAACTCAAGAGCGCATCGTGCCGTCGCCGGCAGCGCCGTCGCTCTCGATGAGCTGGGTTATAGGCCTGAGCCCTCCAACCGTCAACCTGAAAACGACAAAAAAACGCAAAAACATCATCTACCTATGTGTAAAACATACCTAATCCGCAGAAACACGCCGTTTCAATTCCACACCAGACCTGTGGGGGACAATTCCATCCAATTAAGCTCACCTAACGGGAACGTTGGGACGCCTCATTTCCCCTTAATACCACCAGACACTTTCCTGCCTTAACTCCCGACCAGCAAACTCTCAGAGAGAACATTACAGGAATAGACCGCGATCAAATCAGACTGCACTCTCTCAAAACGCCTGCAAGCAATCTTCGGAGCAATCCGCGTTCTTTGAAAACTGAATAGTGAATGAGAGGGCATGGAGGTCGTGGCTTATGCTGCTACACCCTGAACTCACTGCAATCCCGACTGGGCAGTGAGCAGACGCCCAGTGAGAAACACCGTCATTGCGTTCATTTGCGTGATTTTGCGCGAAACAGCGTTTTTGTGCGCTCTTATGTACAATACGGCAATGGAACAATGCGTTTGGAAAAGCGTAGGACTATAGCTGGCATCATCAGCACCCCGCGCTTAGGCCAACTGATAGGCAGGACTTATCCTCCTTCTATCAAATCTTATCCCCTCAAACCAAAAAACCTATCCCGCTGCAAATGGCTTCACTGACTATGGATAGGGCCAAGAAACTCCACAGAATGATTTTAGTTGCTTCTTATCAGCTGACTTCATCGAGAGTTCAGCATGCTCTCGAATCCCGGCACCTTGGATTTTCAGTTGGGCTATGTTCTGGCCGGAACATTGGAGATCTCTATGAAGACTATTGTACTCGCAGCGACCACGCTGCTTTTTGCAGGCTTAGCTCTTCCATCTGCTCAGGCCGGGCAATGCCCTCCTGGCCAGGAAGGTTCTGCCATTGACGATAGTGCTCCGACAGAGAACTATCTGGTAGAGACTGAAGAACTTGACGCTATCGATCTTGGCAAAGAGAAGGTCAATATCCCTGATCATAACCTGCGCATGCGGACCATTACGGTTCAACCCGGGGGACATGTTCTCTTGCATGGCCATGAAAATAGACCAGCTCTGGCGTTGGTGTCAGAAGGCGAGTTTGTTGAATATAGTAATGAATGCGGCGTGCCGGTTATTCATAAACTCGGGGAAGTGATCAATGAAAACTCTGAGGTGCGGCATTGGGTCAAAAATAAAGGTGACACGCCAGCTGTTCTGACGGTCACCGATATTGTCGATTTAAACGATACCCAGCAGGGAAACTTTAAGTAGCCTCAGTTTCCAGCTCAGGTTCACGCAGGTTGAGATGGATGCCAGCCATTGTGCAGCGGGCTGAGCCGCCAGCTTGTTCAATGGTATCCAGTTTCAACTGAACAATCTTAGTACTTTGCTCAATCAGATCGATCTGCTCTTGGTGTAAGGAAGCGTATGCTCCCTCCGACATTGCGAGCAGCAAGCCTTCTGTTTTGCTATGTAACTCTATGGAACGTCCTACGCAGGCTTCGATTTGTCCGTTACTCAACTGTACAACCTGACGCCCAGACTGCTCTAAGCGATGGATGATCTCTGCCTTTTGGGCTGGATCTGTAATCAAATCGGAACCGATCAACGCAATGCCAGTACCAATGCAAAGAACTGCATTGGTGTGAGCGACGGGCTTGCCATCAGAATGCTGTGCCTCAAAAATCACCGGCTCATATTTAAAATGATCACAGAACTGTTCCAGCGCCTGTTTATTTGCATGATTTGACGGGACTGCATAGACAACGCGCTCGATATTATCGAATACCATTGCCCCCGTTCCTTCAAGAAACTGCTGCTCTTCTTCCAGCTCTGAAAAATCGACCACATCCTGAACGCGATATTCGGTTTTAAGAAGCTCGATCACATCATCACGGCGTTCTTTTCGACGGCTCTCCGCCTGCATTGGATAGATGGTGACATAACCGCCTGCATGCGTAGACAGCCAATTGTTCAGAAAAACAGACTTTGGCGTGTCGCGGGATTTATCTTCAAACAGATGAACATCAACACCATGCCTACTCAACTCGTCTGCCGCGGCTGAAATCTCAACATACGCCTGTTCTGCAAAATCAATGTCTCTTTGAGATTCCCCAATAAGACTGCGAGAACTGCTCTGCGCCGCGTCTTTGCTTGTGCTGAAAAACAAAGGGCGGATCATAACAACGGCTGATGGAGCCTGAACGGATCGGAGAGTAGGTCTGTGATTCGTCATTGGTTCTGCTTCTTATTTGATGAGTTACACAGTGCACCATTCATCGGGCGCAGATTACTTTTGGGGAGGAATGGAAGCGGTTTTCATTTTTGATTGGCGATTTCGCTTCTTCTTGCCGGAGCTCACCTCCTCCTAGTGGCTCACGGCTTGTCTTCTGAATTGGCCTTTCAGAAAGTACGCACTAAAAAATATACAAAATTGTGTAAATATTGAGGCATTACTTCAACACACCGTAGAGTCAACATAATAAAATTGAGTACTTTTCATATTTATCCTAATATTATCAATAGGTTACAAAATATCTCAGCTGAGTTAGGGAGGATTACGGACCGGACGGTTTTCACAGGATCATAATGATGAAACTCAATGAGAAGCAGGCATCAACTGACATAAAGCATGGTATAAATTGATAGAAATATATTTGAACCGGATAAAAACATGCATGCCCTGATCGTCTATTGTCATCCGAATTCTGAAAGTTTCAGCAAAGCTGTCCTTGATCAGGTGGTGGAGACACTCAAGCGTCAACACGTCAGCCTGGATCTCATTGATCTTTATGAGGAGGATTTTCAGCCTGTCCTTACCAAGAGCGATCTGGACAGCTATTTGGACACATCTCTCAACAAACAGGGTTTTGAGCACCACATTGATGTACTGCAGCGCTGCGACACGCTGATCTTCGTTTACCCAACCTGGTGGTATGGCTTGCCCGCAATGATCAAAGGATGGCTTGATCGCGTGCTGGTGCCAGGAGTTGCTTTTAAGCTGACTGAAGAGGGTTCAATCAAACCAAATTTGCAGAACATTAAGAAACTTGCCGTTTTTACCACCTGCGGGGCTCCAAGATGGCTTAGTTTTCTTATGGGCACGCCCGGCAAGAAAACCATTTTGCGCGGCGTGCGTGTGCTTTGCAACCCTTGGGTAAAAACCAGATATGTCGCCCATTACAACATGGACAGCTCTACTGAAAGCTCGAGGCTTCGTCATTTAAAGGTGATTGACCGAAAGACCCGAGGCCTCTGCAAAGCATAACCCCCTCCTATCAGGCCAACTAAAGATGACCTGCGGACAGCGACAGATTCCAGAGGTACCCGCCATGTTTCCTCGACGCTATTGGATGGATTTTAAAACCACTGACTTTGAGAATGTCGACGCTCAAAGGACGATTGCGATTTTGCCGACGGCCGCTGTTGAGCAACATGGACCTCACCTACCACTTGGCGTGGACACATACATTAATGAGGGCATGCTTGAGACCTTGTGTGCCCGTGCACCGGAAGCATTGGACTTCCGCATTCTGCCTTTGCAATGCATCGGGAAGTCCGATGAACATATTCATGCGCCTGGGACACTCTCACTGAGAGCGGATACAGCAGCCAAACACTGGATTGATATTGGTGCTTCCGTTGCCGCCTGTGGCATCCGGAAAATGATCATCGCCAACTCTCATGGAGGTAATCTCGATCTGATTGGCATTGTCGCACGGGAGCTTCGCATTCGCTGCAAGATGTTGGTTGGCAAATGTCATTGGTCCAGCTTTGGAGCACCAAAGGGACTATTCAGCGAAGAAGAGTTGAAGTTTGGGCTGCATGGAGGCGATGAAGAAACTTCGTTGATGCTGCATTTCCGGGCAGATCTTGTTGACATGCAGCATGCCCAAGACTTCCGATCAACAGCTCAAGACCTTGATGAGAATGCACGGCTGGGACCTACCGGATTTCCCTCTTATGGCTGGATTGCTTCTGATTTGAACCCTCATGGAACAGTGGGCAATGCTGCGAATGCGAGTTCGGAAAAGGGGCGCTTAACCGCGGAACATCAGGTGGATGGCTTTATTGAATTTTTGCGAGAGACCGCGGATTTCGACATCAACAGGTTTGATTGACCTTTCCTGCTGTCAGCTTTGGCAAAACTCTTTGAAGCAACCTATTGAACCTGCTTTAATTGGTTTTGGGGTTAGTCAGTGCCGCGTCTGGAGTTGAGCAATGCAGTTTCTCAGAGTGTTTATAGTTTTATTGCTCACACTTTTTAGTGCGCCAAGCATAGGCCTTGCTGCAGAGGGTCTCAGCCTTTCCGGTGGTCAGCAATGGCTTGTCTTCGCCAGCAGGCAAGATGCGAGCGAAGCGGTGCAACTGGCTGAAGGTTTTCAAGGTGCGCTGCAAGGGACACCCTATCAGGACAAAATGCGGGTGGTTCGCTCCGAAAACGGTTGGTTTGGTGTGGTTGTTGGCCCTGTAAACTTTAAAAGCCTTCAGTTGGCCCGCCAGCAGATTTCGATTGATTTACCTGAGGATGCCTATCTATCTTATGGCCGCCGTTATGTGGAGACCGTGTGGCCCGCCCAAAACTTGCGTTTTGGTGAGTTTGAATCACAGCCTCGTTTTTCGCTTGAGCTCGAAACGCTGCATATCGATGCTGAACTCATCACGGAACAGACTGATCCGAATGACGAGTTTTCAAAGAATTCGAAAGTACGGGTTGTCGGGTGGGCTGAGCAAGCCAAAGTATTCTCGTTTGAAACGGAGCCGAGTTATTTTCCTCAATACGGCCAGAGCGTTGAAGTTATTCGTCTTGCCAACGAGACTGAGTTTCCTCAGGTCGTGATCAAGCGGTTTACGGGTGGGGCGCATTGTTGTGTAGAACAGCAGATCATCACGCAAAACCGGAACGGAACCTGGGTGATGGTTCAGGGTGCTGTGCTGGATGGTGGGTACGGTTATAGTTTTGAAGACCTGGACGGAGACGGCACACTTGAGCTTGTGAGTGCGGACAACAACTTCTTTTATCTCTTTGCACCGTATGCGAGGAGCTTTGCGCCGCTTTACGTTGAAAAGCTCAATTACGACGAAATCACCGATGTGAATCTGGAGCCTGCCTATCAGCCTGCCTTTCGCAAAGAACTGGCGTATCTCGAGGAATTGGCTGACTCTGAAAAGGCGCTTTGGGGCGAGAATGGTTTTCTTGCAGGTTGGGCTGCGACTCGAGCTCGTTTAGGAGACGGGATGGAAGCCATCGCACAAGCAACAGAGAAAAGTAGGGGTGACCAAGAGGATTTTCGGAAATATGCCTGCCCGGATGGATCCCCAAGTTCAAAGTGCGATTATGAGAATGCAGTCGCCCTGCCGTTTCCAGTTGGCTTGACCGTGCATTTGATTGAAAGAGGCTATTTGCCGGTGCACTGACATGCGTTATCTGAGCGCAACGCCTGGCCACATGGCTTCCACGCGGCGGAGTTTGTAGAGGAAGTGCTCTTCGTCGCAATATCCGGTATTGCGTTCCATCTTCATTGAGAAAACACCAGACAAGCCGAACGGCGCCAGGACGGTGAAGCTTCCGTTGACCTCAAGCCGTACACCGAGGGCGTAGGTCTGGACTGGGTCACGTACCAACGCTTCTGCGGTGCATATGACTGGTGTTCCGTTGCTCATCCGCTCGCTGTCATGATGGATGACATGGCCTGCCTGATTGGACAGGTGCACCTGATATGGCCCAGCGCTCAGGACCTGACGGATATGGCGCAGGTAGGTGGCTTCTTTTTCGAGGGCTTGCTCTGATGGATCGTAGTAGGTGATGTAGAGCTGGTGGTTGCCTGCCATAGCAGGATTGCCCTTCAACGCAGTCCAAAGTGGCCATGCAATGGAGGGGCCGGAGATGCACCAGTCGGGCAGCTGGAGGGATCTGATGCCCTTCATCGCGGAAATCAGATGCGCATTGGATCGAAGGACCAGCTCAAGTAAACGCTTGCGATCCTCCTCACTGGTAAGTTGAGGGTCCGCGAGCGTTGCCTGATCCAGGTACTCCAAGTTGGCATTGGCCAAAGCTGAGTGACGCACTAATTTTGGCATAGCCCTGATGACGCCTGCACCGGTTCATTTCAGAGTATCTGGCGATCAAACTGGATCACTAATGATGCTCTGACACTTCATGTTTATGCATACTCTGAGCCGAAGATTGGAATCCATGCCTCGGGGAGATGCCCTACTCTTTCTAACTACTAAAAGATTCCAATGAGATAATCCATTGGTGGGTTGGGCCTTGGTAAACAATGTTGAGGATCAATTACAGGTCATGTGCTGTTAAGGCCAGCTGGTCTTGCCAATGCTTACAAGTGGTTGGCGGAGAAATGCCATCTTTGCGGACTGAAAAGTGGGGTTTGAAATGCCCTGAAAAAATTGCGCCGACCTACCAAGGGACGACTGTCAGTTCCGGCCAGTGTTCTGTGAGGCGGGTGGCTTTGTGGGTGAAGGTCTCTTCGTTTGGCAGGACCTTGTTGGGGAGCATCTGCATTTGGAAGATGGGTTCCAGTCCGAAGGGGGCTTCGATTTGCAGGCGATCGTCGTCGTGGAGGCGAGCGGCGACGGAGTGGGTTGTGGAGGCGTAGTAGAGGAGCGACTCCAGCGAGCAGCCAAGTTTGGGATAGTCTATGCCGAAGTGCTTGGGGAACCAGAGGTGCACGCGGGCCTGATTGCGGATTTCGACTGGAAGCTTCAGAGGGTCGCAGGCTTTGGCGAGATTGGTGATCACACGGTCTTCGGCCTCGTAGGAAGTATCAGCCTCATCATGATAGATCAGGTCGTAGTCCTTGATGCCGTGTCCGGCCTCCCTGCCCGTCAGTGCGTTCCAGACACTTTGGTAAATTGCGCCGGATGCGAGCCATGCATCTGGCAACTGGGCGTCACGCAGGACCTTCAGCAGATCATAGAGCACAGTTGAGCGGATGACCTCTTCGATAAAATACACGCGCCCCTGCTCACCTGCGCCGTGGTGAACAGGGGAAACACGTGATGGCAAGGAGGTGATCTTCTCCTTGGGAGTGGGATTGCCTGAGGAGGCCGTTGCTGTGCGAGCTGATATGGTCATGCTTTTCATTTGAAAGAGATCAAGCTGCGAAGACTGACGTTACGACTCGCCCTCGAAAACTAGAACCAACAGAGAATTAAACTAGTACATAAAGTGAACATTATGATAATCCACCCACCAGATCAATCCATGTAAATTTGGGGCTTGGCTATCTGCGAGAATTGACAGGTAGATTCGCCTAGGAGTTGTGCTGAGTCGATTGATCCCACGAAGATGTGGATAGCGAATTCTGTGTAGCTGGCTCGAATTTGAGATTTTACGCTGCGCATTTCAGCCGAAGGGCTAGTTCCCTTAACTACGTATTTGTGCGAGATGCTCAAAAAACTCACTTTTGCCTTGAGATTTGGTGGCATTGGGCAGTAAACCGATGTCGCGCAGCCTTTCGACCACACGGAGCATGAAGATGACCGAGACCCGCCTGACCATTAGACGGCCTGATGACTGGCACCTGCACTTACGTGATGGTGAGATGCTGACATCCGTTCTGCCATCAACCTCCGCAAATTTTGGCCGCGCGATTATTATGCCCAATCTGGTGCCGCCTGTTGTCACCAGTCAGGATGCTGCCGGTTACCGGGATCGCATTCTCGCGGCGATGCCAGAGGATCACGACTTCACTCCTTTGATGACGCTTTATCTGACAGAAACCACAGATGCGGATGATCTGGAACAGGCGGCTAAGTCTGGTCTGGTGACTGCGGTGAAGCTTTATCCTGCTGGCGCGACGACCAACTCGCAAAGTGGTGTGCGCGACTTCGATAAGGTGGCCGGTGTTCTGGAGCGTATGGCAGAGATCGGCTTGCCGCTTCTAGTGCATGGTGAGGTTACAACCTCTGACGTGGACATCTTCGATCGTGAAGCAGTGTTCATTGAAACTGTGCTGGACCCGATCCGCCGCAAGTTTCCTAAGCTGAAAGTGGTGATGGAACACATCACAACGGAAGAAGGCGTCAATTATGCCAAGTCTGGTGGTGACAATCTGGCGGCGACGATCACCACGCACCACCTGATCATCAATCGGAATGACATTCTGGTCGGTGGCATCAAGCCTCACTTCTATTGCCTGCCTGTGGCGAAGCGGGAGAAACACCGCCTTGCGCTGCGTGCTGCGGCCACATCTGGCGATGCCCGTTTCTTCCTTGGAACAGACAGCGCCCCGCATCTTGACCAGAACAAGCTGTGTGAATGTGGCTGTGCTGGCATCTTCTCCGCACCAAATACCATGAGCTGTCTGGCACATGTGTTTGAGCAGGAAGGCGCGCTCGACAAGCTTGAGGCATTTGCCTCTCTCAATGGTCCGGCGTTTTATGGCATGGCACCAAACGAGGCGACCATTGACCTGGTAAAGGCCGATGAAAAGGTCAGTTACCCGCCGAGTATTCCAACACCGGACGGGCCGGTGACCCTCTTCAATCCGGGATTTGATATATTCTGGAAGGTTGAGACCTAAAGATGAGTTTCAAAGCAGTTTGCACCTAATATGGCCGGGGCAAGCTGCTTTTTTTTGACGTGAATGCGTGCGGTGCCAGCTCCCTGTCATCCCACGCATTCCAGATCTTTGTTTTCGCGCGTATTCTTATCCGAAAACCGGAACCACTTTTCGGGAATACGCTCTAAACCACCTACTGTGACTTGAGGGACAGCGATGTTTTCCAATTCTTTTCCTGACCGCGAAGTGATGGCGGAACTGACCGCAAAAATGCTCATGGAAATCAAGGCGGTGAACTTCCGTCCAGAAGAGCCGTACATTCTGGCATCCGGTCTTGCGAGCCCGGTTTACATCGACTGCCGTAAACTGATCTCCTACCCGCGCATTCGTGGCACCTTGATGGAGTTTGCCGTGGCGACCCTGTTGCGTGATGCGGGCTTTGAAAAGTTTGATGCGATTGCAGGCGGTGAGACGGCTGGTATTCCGTTTGCTGCTTGGATTGCAGATAAGATGGCACTGCCAATGCAGTATGTGCGCAAAAAGCCAAAGGGTTATGGCCGTGATGCGCAGATCGAAGGTGATATTCACGAGGGGCAGAACGTTCTGCTGGTGGAAGATCTGACCACCGATGGCGGTTCCAAAATCAAATTCTGCGAAGCGCTGCGCAAGGCAGGTGCTGAAGTGACCGACACGCTGGTGGTGTTCTACTACGACATCTTCCCGGAAACGAAAGGCAAGCTGGCAGAACATGGTGTGAACCTGCACTACCTTGCCACATGGCACGACATCCTGCGCGTTTGCCGCACAAACGATTACTTCTCAGCTGAGAAGGTGAACGAAGTTGAGAAGTTCCTCAATAATCCGCTGGAATGGTCCGCAGCCAACGGCGGTGTCAGCGAACTGCCGCTCTAAGCGGTGCTTTGGCCAGACACATAGGTTTCATGAAAACGCAGGGCATTGGCTCTGCGTTTTTTGTTTTGTGGTGTTGCTTTACATCATAGCCTCAAAGTTGTTTTTGCCACAAAAGCAACATGAAGCGAAAGCATATAGATAACAGCAAAGTTTATGATAATTAGGCAGATGTAGCTTTTATGAGGTGAAGACCTCGCGGGCACTCGGGTTCAGCTTGGGATTTATTTGTGACGGACTTCAATAGGGTCTGCAAAACCTGTGCGCTGAAGCATGGGGGTGTGCTTTCGTGAACACCTTCACACTGGGAGCATCATTACAAAAGCACATCGGCAATTTGGGCGGGCGCAGGGAAGAAATAATGTATATAATCCGACACCTTATGGCGCCAGCACTGCTGAGTACTGGACTGGTTTTTTCTGTTCCTGTTTATGCGCAGGACACCTCTGCCCCGCAGCCCAAACCGACGTTTGAGGATGCTAAAGATCAGCAATCCTATTGGTTTCCAGAGACCGACCTCAAACTGCATCCCAGAATAATCTCTCGTCAGCTGCCCAATGGTATGCGGTATTTGCTGGTTCAGAGCCAATCCCCCAAGAACCAGATTGAGGTTCGTATGGCGGTTGATGCTGGCTCCTCTTTGGAAAAAGGGTCGGAACCGGGTGCAGCTCACTATCTGGAGCATATGGCGTTTAACGGTTCGACCAATGTGCCGGAAGGCGAGATGGTGGCCTTGCTGGAGCGCGCGGGACTGGCGTTTGGCGCTGGAACCAATGCAGCGACCACATTGAACAGCACCACATACCGCCTTTCCCTGCCTTCAGCAGATGCGGAGTTGCTGGACACTGCGCTGTTTATTATGCGTGAGACAGCAAGTGAACTGACGCTCTCAACAAGTGCAATTGACCGTGAGCGCGGTGTTGTCGCCTCTGAAGTGCGCGGCAATTACGGCCCGGGCTATGACGCGCTGGTTGCCAGATTTGATTACCTTTATCCGGGCATTAAACAGCGCACCTTGCTGCCGGTTGGCACAATGGATGGCATTGATGCCGTTGACCAGACAACCCTGCGCGATTTTTATGAGAGCTATTACACGCCCGGTCGGACCACAGTGGTTGTGACTGGCGATATTGATGTTGAAGCAACAGAAGCTGCCATTCAAAAGCACTTTGCGGATTGGAAGCGCCCTGCGAATGCAGAGCAGCTGGACAGCGAAGAGCCGGATTTTGGGAGATTGAAGGTTGCCGAAGCCCCGCGTGCTGCGCTTTTTGTAGAACCGTCTTTGCCTACCGTGTTGAGCATTTATCTCGTCAAACCTTCTCAAGAGCTGATTGATAACCAACAAAACCGCATTCAAAACACGCTGCGCAGGATCGGGATCAGTATTTTGAAAGAGCGGCTGCGTGATGCAGCCCTTGCCTCTCACGATACTATGGTCACTGCCGGCACGGATTATTACAGCGAAGACTTTGCCGACACCGTTGTTGCCAGCGCGACCGTTGCCACAGACAAGTGGCAGGACGGTTTTGCTTTGCTGGAGCAGAAACTGCGGCAAACACTGGCTTATGGTGTGACACAGGAAGAAGTTGACCGGCAGTTGGTGAACCGGCTCAACTCACTGGAAGTTGCGGTGAAAGCGGAAGAGACTATTCCAAACCGCGCAATCGCCAATGTTCTCGTGCGCGATGTGCTCAATGAGAGCGTCACCACATCCTCTGCCGATGATCTGGCCTTCTTCCAGAAACACTTTTCTGATCTGAAAGCGCGGCAAGTCTCAAAGGCACTGCTTGAGCTTTGGGAAGGTGCAAAACCAAACCTGTTTATGACAACTGCCGAAACCTTTCCAAATGCAGAAGAGACCATTCTTTCCGTGTTTGAAGAGAGCCAGAAGCAGCCAGTTGCAGCCTTTGAAGCCAAGTCGCTGACCAGCTTTGACTATGAAAGCTTTGGCCCCAAAGGCAAAGTTGCCCAGCAGACAATCAGCAGTTTTGGGCAGATCCGCTCTTATACTTTTGAAAACGGCGTGGTGCTGAACTTTAAGCAAACGGACTTTGACAAGGGTAAGGTGTTTGTCTCCCTGCGCACGGGTCGCGGTATTGAAGACCTGCCGGCTGATAAAGATGGTTTGGCCGGATTCTTCCAGAGTGCGTTTATTGTTGGCGGTCTTGGCAAGTACTCGGTTGCTGATCTGGACAAGGTTCTTTCTGGTACACAAGTTGGCGTTGGTCTTTCCTTTGGCGAAGATGGAATTTCCGGGCAATACGGAACAACGCCGGACGATCTGAAGCTGCAATTGCAGGTGGTCGCAGCGTATTTGACGGATCCGGCTTATCGTCCTGAGGGGCAAGCGTTTTACCAAAAGAGCCTGAAAGAGACCTACAAGAACTTCCGCAGCTCTGCTGAAGCCGTTCGTGGCCGCGAGTTCTCCCGCATTTTGCATAGCGGCGACAAACGCTGGGGTGCAGGAAGTGAAGAAGCTCTGCTGGAGCGGAACTATGAGGAGCTGAAGCCAATCATCTCTCGCATCGCTCAAAAGGGCCCGATCGAGATTGGTATTGTAGGCGACCTTGAGGTCCAAACCGCTCTGGATGCGGTTGCCGAGACTTTCGGTGCTTTGCAGCAATCCTTTGAGGCGCCAAAGCATAGCTACGCAACTGGTATTGAGTTTCCTGAGGCGCAGGCTGTATCTTTGACCCATGAGGGTGACAGTGACGCGGCGCTTTTGCAGCATTATTGGAAAACCAGCGATGATGCAGATGCAACGCAGAGCTATACGCTGCAGTTGTTGCAGGGCGTCATAGAGCTTCGTCTGCGCGATAAACTGCGTGAGGCTATGGGCGCGACTTACAGCCCTTATGCGTTCAGCATGAACTCCAACACAATCAAAGGCTTCGGCTATATTGGAATGTCCAGCAAGTTGAAACTGGATGATGTGGATGCGGCGGAGACTGTTTATCAGGATATCGTCAAAGAGCTGCACGTGAAGGGCAACATCACAGCGGATGAGTTGCTGCGTGCGCGTCAGCCTATTCTGGAAGCCATGAACAATGCCGAACACAGCAATGGGCTGTGGTTTGAACTGGCAAGTCAGGCTGTAAGCTATCCTGAGGCAATCCAGCGCTATCAGAATTACACGACAATTCTGGAGCAGATCACCCCGGACGATCTGGTCGTGGCAGCATCAGATTTTCTGGTGCCAGACCGGAATGTGACGCTGAAGATTCTGCCAGAATGAAGCAGTATAGAAAACGCAGAGCCAATGCCCTGCGTTTCTTTTCCGAGGTCTGTCACAAACGCTGTTGATGATCATCTATTGTCTGACCATCAAGACAACCGCTTATAAGCATAAGTTTTTACATAAACCGGCGAGATGCTTATCAGATCAGCCCCTCAGCTTTCATTGCTGCCTGAACCGATGAGCGTTGGCTGACCCGTTCTGCAAATTCCGCAAGGTTTGGCCAGTTCTTCAGATCTATACCGACAAGGCGCGGCCAGCTACAGACAACGAAGAGGTAGGCATCCGCAACTGAGAAGCTCTCACCCAATAGATAGGATCTACCATCACTAAACAGGCTCTCAAAGCAGTCCAATTTGGCCCCTACACTTTTTGCAGCGATTTCTTTTTCCTGCACAGATGCGGATGGTGTAAATAGCGGAGTGAAAGCCTTGTGGAGCTCGGAGCTGATGAAGTTCAGGTATTCCTGCAACCGTGCACGAGCAACACTGCCTGCTTTGGGCGCAAGCCCGTGTTCTGGATGTGTGTCTGCAAGGTATTGCAGGACTGCAGCACCTTCAGTGAGCACCTCACCCGATTCCAGCAGAAGTGCAGGAACATAACCTTTTGGGTTGATGGTTTTGAAATCGAGACCAGTGCTGGTTTTTCCGGCCTCAGTGTCAACGCGATCAATCTCGTATGATATGGCAATCTCATTCAGTGTGATGTGTGTTGCCAGTGAGCATGCGCCGGGTTTGTAAAACAATTTCATGGGAAGGCTCTTTTCTCAAGGTTTTTATTTTCAGACCCCGAGGGATATCAACCCTCATGATTGATTGATAATATTAAGTTTTCACGATAATGATTATTTTTTATAATCATGTTTAGTGAGCAGTGTCTATGACCTACGAGCAACTGATTGTTTTACATGCCATTGTGACTGAAGGAACTTTTCGCGGTGCAGCGGAGCGTTTAAACAAGTCTCAATCCGCCATAAGTCACATGCTCAAAAAACTGGAGGCGGAGATTGATATAGTCTTGCTATCCAGAGAGGACTATCGTCCAAAGCTGACTTCGGCAGGAAAAATCTTTTACAGACAAACAATTCGGGTGATGCAACAGATGAACGAGCTAGGGAGTTTGGCAAAAACACTCAATGCCAAGCAAGAGGCTGAGGTCTCGCTCGCAATTGCTGCAACTCTGCCTTTACAACCTACTCTGGGTATCATTGGTCGTGTACGATCAGAGTTCCCCGCAACACATATTCATCTTTCTCGAGAGAACCTGAGTGGTCTGATTGAACGACTGCTAAGTGGCAGTGCTGACATCATTATCGCCACTATGGATGGTGTTCCCGAGGAGCGAGTAGAGGCGGTTTCGTTTGCCGATGTCACCATTTTACCTGTCGCACATCCCGATTTTGAGCCCGCACAGAGCATGCATATGAAATCGGCCACTGAAATGCAGAGTTATACTCAGATTGTTGTGGCAGACAGTGGCAGTGGAGCCCTTATTCAAAGCAAGGATTTGTTGCCTGGAGGATTGCGTTGGACGGTGACAGACACTGTAGCCAAAAAGGAGATATTGAAAGCTGGACTTGGCTGGGGTGGCATACCTGAGCACATGATCAAAGAGGAACTGGCGCGTGGTGAACTGGTCCAGTTGAACGTTGAAGGCTTCCAGCCACGCCAGTCCCGCCTGTTTCAGATCCGTAAGCGCGACAGAGACGTTGGCGTTGTCGCGCAAGCCATCTGGGATGACCTGATTGGAACCGAGGGCTGAGCAGGCAGGCGCCGGATCGCCTCATTACAGTCAGGCGAACTCCGGCTGTTTGCTGAACGTGAGTGTTTCACCGTCTGCCGGGATCAGGAGTTTGTCACTGACACCAGATTTTTGTGCCAGATCCCGCAGCTGCGTTCGCTTTACAGGGCAATGGTTTATGGCCTCCAGATGGTTTGCGATAACTTGTCCCGGCGCTAGTCTGATGAACTCCATGATCTCATCCAGCGACATGAGGATGTCCTTGCCGATATCCAGACTTGCGTTGCCTGCTGCGACAACTGCGATGTCGGGCCTCAGGGTTTTGAGACAGTGGCGGACATCTTTGGTGAGGACAGTGTCGCCGGAAATGTAGAGGGAAGGTGCATCGGGCAGCTCGAGAAAGCAACCCACGCCGGGGCCCATGAATCTCGCAATCCAGCCGTAGCCATGGACTGTTGGGATTGGAGTGATGTAACCGTCGAAGAAGGGTTGGCGTTGCTCATCCTTCAGCGGCACGGTGGGAATGCCCCTCTTTCCAATGAACTCCTCATCATCCAAGCGACAGTAAGTCGGGATCTTTTGGGCAAGCAGAAGTTTCTTTGCTGCGCCGTCCAAATGATCTGAATGGCCAAGCTGGCAGTGCGTCACCAACGCTGCGGTAAGCCCCTCAAGGTGCTGCTGTGTCCCATCAGGCAAAGGGACCATTGGGTTTCTTCGGCTTTTGTGGCGAATGAAACTGTAGCTGGGCAATGTGCCGACCTTACCCAGCATCGGATCCACCAATATACGATGCTGCTCATGCTGAATGATGAAAGTTGCATTGCGAAGAAAGTGAAGTTTCATCCTGACCTACTGCTCTAGCCTGACCTTGGTCCGTTGATCCTAGATTTTGGCAGGAAACTTGATATAGTCGGACTAGACACAAATCATACATAATCCGCCACATGAGATTTGAACATGACTTCAACCATTGCCATTTTGCTGCTGGAGAACTTTTTGGGGTTGGCTGCCTTTGGTTCCGCAGACATGTTCAAGACCGCAAATCAGATCGCAGATGTACGTGGTGATGAGATTATGCCGTTTCAGGTCCGGACTTACTCTTTAGATGGTGAGCCTGTTCAATCCTCAAACGGTATTGTTGTGACACCCGATGGGTCTTTAGAAGAGATCTCTGCACCTGATGTGCTGTTTCTTCCCGGCATCGGCACCACCTCAGCTCCGCAATGCACAATCAGCACAAATTGGTTTCGAGGTGTAGCAGAGCATCTTCAGCACCTTTTTCAAAACGGCACTATCATCGCTGCGAGCTGTACCAGTACGTTTCTACTTGCAGAAGCTGGATTGCTAGAGGGAAAGCAAGCCACAACAACCTGGTGGAAGCAGAGGGAGTTTCGCGCGGCTTATGACGGCGTTGAACTGGCTGTAGATGAAATTCTCGTTGATGCGGGCAATGTCATTACCAGCGCGGCGGGGACTTCGTCTCTGGATCTTGCACTGCATCTCATCAACCGGCTGGAAGGCCCTGCCCTTTCCAGATTATGCGCGCGGTTTATGGTTCTTGAAGAAAACCGAGGCTTGCAGCAGCCCTTCATAATTCCATGGCATGAAAAGACGCGGGATGAGACGATTGAGCGTGCGGACCAATGGGTCCAGAATAATTTGTCCTCTCGCCCACTCAAAGTACAAGATCTCGCAGCCTTTCTGGGTATGAGCACACGCAGCCTTTTGCGGCACTTTAAGCGAGAATTATCCATGTCTCCACAACAGTTTATTCTGAACATCCGCTGTGAGCGTGCGAAATCTCAGTTGGAGTATACAACCACGCCAATAGCCAAGGTTGCCGACGATCTGGGCTATTCTGACGAGAACGCATTCAGACGTTCGTTCCTTGCGCAGGTTGGGGTTTCACCAGCCCAGTACAGACAGAAGTTCCGCAAGTAAGAAGAAAGCGCCTGCTTTAGTCCTAGAAGTAGAGCATCCAGATTGCCAGCAGACCCAAAGCGGCTCCAACATCATACACCGCACAAAATGGAATGTACCAGCGGGGCATGTGGGTATCGATCAGGTTGTGGTGTAATACATCCCAAAGCCCGTGCGCGACAAATGCACCGACTATTGCCATAGGATATCCGTTGAGCCCGAGCAATGCCGCCGCCCCAAACAAGCTGGCAACCACGACTTCAGTCAGGATCGTATGCATTCGCCCGTCTTTGAATGCGTATCCAATGTAAACCCCAGCGATAAGCACAAGAACAATCGCTGCGAATTGGTGAGACAACTCCAAAGGCAGGAAGAAGTGGGCTGTCAGGGATAGGATACCTAAGATCAACCCCGAGGAAATTGGCAATCTCGCTAAGATAAGTGGGTTCGCATCACGGGAGATCAGGTTGTCAGTCATTTTTTATTCCAGGCAAGGCAATCAAAAAACGGTCGGAGGCATTCGACCGAAACGGTGGCCCCAAAATAGGTTAACGTAAACGGATAGATAAACAGCATGACTAGACACAAATCATACATAATCCGCCAACCTTGCATTGCCGGGGAACGAGAGCAAACGGATCATCAGATGATTACAGGTTAGTCAGCGGGTGCTTTTTCTGGCACGATTGCAATGGCATCCACTTCGAACTCGATAATATCGGTCGCAAGGACTGGCACAGGAATGAGTGTGCTTGCAGGTGGGCTGTCGCCGAAGATTTCGCGGCGCTTTTTATTGACATAGTCCAGTCTGGACTGATCATGATCTTTAATCAGCACAGTGATTTTCACCGTGTCTTCTACACTGCTGCCAGCTGCTTCTAGCGCTTTGATCAGGTTTTCGAAAGTCCGGTCGACCTGTTCCTCAAAGGTGTTTGATCCATCTTTGGAAATACCCACCTGACCAGCCACATATGCGATACGAGCACCCGGAGCGACAACAACAATCTGCGCGTACCCAGACTTGGTTGAATCCGACAAGGTGTCTGGATTGATGACGGTTTTCTGGTCAGTATCTGCTGCCAATGCTGAGCTACTCAGCAAAATTGCGGCACACATCGAGAGAGCTTTGCCTGTGGTTTTCATGGGGCATCCATTTCCTGATTATGAGGCTCTGTTGTGGCGGGTCATCTCATCAGCAGCCAGTTGTCCGGCTTGCATCACCTGCTATTTTTTACCAGACTTGGCTTTGGGTGGCGCCTTTGCTTTTGGCTCTACCTTGAAGCAAGCTTTCATCTTTTCAACTTCACCCTTCAGTTTCGGGATATCCGAACGAACGGACTTAACCTTGCCGTTTTTGAGGGCTGTTTCGACTTTTTTGATCAGATTGTTTGCGGAGCCTTTGTGCTTGTTGAAGTCTTTGACTTTTTCCTGATCACTCAAGGTGCTCAGCTTGCCGGACAGATTTTTGATGTTCTTTTTGGCATCCTCGGCAACAGCCTGATATTCTTTCTTCCGTTTTGCGATGTCTTCGCTGTTGCCAGGCCGCAAATCAAGCATAACGGTTTTGGCTTCTTCCAGCTCTTCTTCAGCTTCGAGGAACTTGTCAGCTTCCAGCGTCTTCAAGGACTGATCCAACCCATCCCTGGCTTCTGAGTAGATGTCCTCAAACTCTTCACGAGCGTTCTCGTCCTGAATTTTTTCTTTTTCCTTGCCCAACTCGTCCAGTTCAGCCTTTGCAGTATCAATCTTGGCACGTAACTCTGCATAAGCCTCCTCGGGGTCTTTGGCTGCAGAGTAATAGGCTGCTTCCAGCGCATCTCTCATGAATTCGAGCTGATCAACAGCATCACTGAGTGCGCCGCCGGCATCTCCGCTGCCCATACTGGCCTGTGCCTTGTCGATATTACTATCAACAGCAACATAGGCTTGATCAAAATATTGGAGGTGCACCGCAAGATCACGGTCGAGTTTCGCCTTGCCTGCGATCTCGGATCGTCTGTCATATATGGTGTTTAATGTTTTTCGGAGGTAGTTGATGTGATCCGCAACTGGCGTTTTACCATCAATGCGCAGGTTTTCTTTAGGCTCCCGCTCAAAGCCCTTCGTAGGCCCGTTCCATTTTAGATTACAAGCGCTTAGTACATTCTCAGCCCAAGCCTCAACTTCTGGCGAGATTGTTTGTGCGTCTACATCCGACATATAGCAACTCCAGACCAATGCGGTGACAGCTTATTTCTTTGCAGTTCATTATGCTTAGCTAGAAAGCTCTTGCCTCCATATATGAGAGATTGAGTGAAAACGGTTTGAAGGAGATCTCTCAAGCTTTGAGCAAACTTGAAGCTTTTGCCCCATGAAAACTTGATGCTGACTTGAACCGTTGCCCTGTAGAATGCCTTGAGGTTTTGTATGCCTAAAACGCGAGTAACCCCTGAAAGATAACTCTAACGTTTGTCCCTAAGCATCTTCAAATGCGTGGAAGCCGACGGCTGAAGCGATTGGCAAAAACCCAGTGCACCCGTTCATCGGACTGGTTTGGTGCCAAAGACCACATCAACTCAGGGAAACAAACATGCGACTGAAACTACTCGCAGCAGCGGTCATCGCAGGATCACTCGGCTATACCAGCCAGATCGACTTTACCGAGCTTCCAACAGGCGTGGCTCTCCTCTTTTCTGTCGGCAAAGCCAACGCCCAAAACCCTCATCTCAATCAATCAAGACGCGTCTCACGGCGAACATCTCGCAGAACATCCAGACGCACCAACTATCGTCAGTCCATATCTGGCTGCAGCCCATACAATTCTTACTACAATTGTGGCGGCGTCTATTACAGACCTGTCCTTCAAAACGGCGTGACTGTCTATATCGTTGTTAATCCGTAATTTTTCTATTCTGGAGACCCCAAAATGATTAAATCACTCGGAGCTGTCTTGTTCGGTCTTGGCTTGTTGGTTGCGGCCACCGGACACAATGCGATGGCGCAGGATACAGCAGGAAAGAATGCAGCCCAAGGCGTTTTTGAAGCCTGTGAACCAGAGATAAAATCTCATTGTAAGGAAGTGACACCCGGAGAAGGTCGCATTTTTGCATGCATGTATGCCTACGAGGATAAACTCAGCAAGCAATGCTCCACTGCGATTGATGATTTCGCCGATGCCCTGGACTTCTTCTTCGCGAACGCCAGACAGGCTCTGGCAATTTGTGCTCCAGATATTGAAGCTCAGTGTTCAGAAACAGCAGTTGGCGGTGGTCGTGTCCTAACCTGCCTGAGTGAGAAGCAGGATAAAGTAGGCGCTGAGTGCAAAGAAGTGATCGAAGTCTTCAGTGAGAAGTTTGGCCTGAAAGAAAAAGACTCTTGATTGCCGTAGCGTAGACTTGCTGGCTGATTAGAAAAATCAGTTAATCAGCCAGCTCATCCACGTGAAATCTAATGAATAAAACTAATCTACCTCTCACATGCGCAATATAATTACATTAATTGATGTAATTTTAGTTGATAATAATGCACGATAAATCTACCTAATCTATCAATAATACCAGATCTTTGATGAATAATGCTTTTTGCATATATTCGCCTAAGGATATTTCGTTTTTCTGCCCCTACGTCAACTGCTAGTAAATTCATGTACGCATGATAATTACATAATGTGTGGGAGGTCATCGGTAGGCGTCATTTCTACCGGTCATGAATAACTATTGTTTGTTGCCTGACCTGTGTTTTGCTCTTCTCTGATGGTCTATGAGCTTTTGAACTGGAGGCTGTGACACATGAAGAACGCCAGATTGCTTATTACGGTTGTTGCTTTCTGTTTCTCCGCTTTCGGCGTGAGAGCCTCAATGCCGGTTAATCCTGACCGGCCCTACTCAGACCTCACTTGTTCCTATGCCATTGAACGGTTGAAGGAGGCTGTGGCTGGCAGCCCCTTGCAAAGCAGCAAGGAGCAACAGCGGACTGTTCAATATGCCATTGAGCAAGTGGAACGTGCGTGCCTGGAAGATGCTGGGCGGACGGACGACCTTCCGAAGCCCCAGCGAAAATGAACTCATTCATCTGAATGTCCATTTTAAGCTGGAGAAACATAATGACAAATCTCTATGAGACCAGAGATGCCGCAGACAACGCGTCTACATCCTACCGTTTGAGGGACACGGGGCAGGATGCACAGGGATCGGACAACAATATCTTCGAGACAGTTCAGGGCACCATTGCCAGTGACGGCGACCACGACTGGTATGAAGTTGAGCTGGTTGCCGGGCAAACTTATACCTTTGCTGCCATTGGCACTTTTGATGGCGAAAGCCGCTTGGACGATCCTTATCTGCGCCTGCGGGACGCCGATGGGAACCTGCTGGTGGATGACGATGACGGCGGACCGGGCACACATTCCACGATTACGTTTACCGCAGCAACCAGCGGAACTTTTTATCTTGATGTAGCGTCCTATGGTGACCAAGGCACTGGCCAGTATGGCTTGTCTGCCGTGGAAGGTGACAAAGCTTATTATGACGGCAACATGGGCGCAGGTGCCCTGCTTCGCCCTGGCCTTTCATGGAGTGGACCGGGTACCGCAGCGACAGTGACTTATGGCTTCCGGGAGAATAACAACGGGGTTGAAGACACGTTTGCGCACGTCACTGATGAACAGATTGCAGCGATTGAGAAGGTGCTGGCCTCCTACTCAGAAATTGCCAATATCACGTTTGATCGGGTGAACCCGGACGGATACACCGACAATGCGACCATGCTGTTTTCCAACTACAACTCCACCACGGATGGTGCTGGTGCTTATGCTTATTACCCAGGTTCGCCGGACGCTGGTGAAAATGAAGGCGACGTCTGGCTGAACACAAACAGTGTTTCAACCGAGGAGTTGCCCACCGGCTCTTACAGCCACTTTGCTGTGATGCACGAGATCGGTCATGCTGTGGGACTGGCGCATCCGGGGGACTACAATGCGGGTCCGGGTGTTCGCATCACTTATGATGATCATGCTCAGTTCCGGCAGGACACGCAGCAGTATTCCGTGATGAGCTATTTTGATGAGAGCAACGCCGATTCCAACCTCGGCTATGGTGGCTTCCCGGATACGCTCATGCCGCTGGATGTTCTGGCACTTCAGCAGCTTTACGGGGTTAATATGACCACCCGTGCGGATGACACGGTCTACGGTTACAACTCCAATGCTGGTGGTGCCTATGACTTTTCCGAGGGGATGCCCAGCGCGGTAACCATTTGGGATGCTGGCGGCAATGACACCATCGACATGTCAGGTGCTGGTAAGGTCAACCAGATGATCAGCCTCATTGATGGCTCCTTCTCCAACGTTGGTGGCGGCCTGAGTAATCTGGCGATTGCTTACAATGCTGTTATCGAAAATGCGATTGGCAGCGGTGGTAATGACACCATTATCGGCAACGCTGCCAGCAACATTCTGACCGGCAAAGCTGGCAATGATACGCTGCTGGGCAATGGCGGCAAGGACAAGCTGATTGGCGGGAACGGTCACGATACCCTTCGTGGTGGGTCTGGCAGCGACGTGCTGAAAGGTGGTGCAGGGGACGACACTCTGGACGGTGGTTCTGGAGCAGACAAGTTGATCGCAGGTGCTGGTGACGACACGCTCACAGGCGGTTCAGGCGCTGACAACTTTTGCTTCTTCAATCTGGGAGGTGATGACACCATCAACGACTTTGAACTTGGCAGTGATCTCATCATGATCAAGAGCCGCATGGCAGAGTTTGCCAACCTCACCATCTTTGATGATGGCGGAGATACCGTGATCACCTTTGGAACAAACTCTATTTCTCTGGTGAATGTGGATGCTGCACTCCTTGGCGAAAGCGACTTTGCTTTCGTGTAGTCAGCAGAAACTGGTCAGTGCCCTATCAACCCAGGGCACTGACTCAAATTTTAAGAGGTAGCCTCAGCCATTACCGGTTCCAGATGCTCTGCGCCAAGCATGGCCTTAAACTGCTGAAGAGCATCAGTTGCTAGCCCGGCAGCTTCAAAAACGGCAGCTGTAAAAGACACCGGAGCCGTTCCCGGAGCGGAAATCACGCCGCGATCCGAGATAGCAGATGCACTTGGGTGGTAGTGTGCTGTCCCCCTGTAGTTTTGTGCATTTTGCAGCAGGAATTCTGCGTTATTTGATGTGTGGTTTACTTCATTCAGCAGGCCTGCCCTGGCCAACGCCACTGTGCCACCGCAAACTCCAGCAATTGCAACACCACGCTCATGGTGAGCCCTGAGCAGATCTGCAATATCCGGTGCTTGTTCGGATTCCCATATAGTTCCCCCTACAACAACAATAACGCTCGGTTCAAACGCCCTGATCTCATCCAACCTGCGCGAGACAATCGCAGCCAGCCCGCCCTGCGATTTCACTTCACCCGCCTGAGGGGTGAAGAACTCAACCTGCATGCCGAAAAATGGGCCACCTGTGCCAGCAATCAATGCGTATTCCCAATCAGCAAAACCTTGGGTGAGGATCACTGCAATCTTCGTCATTTCAAATATCCTTTTGAGCAATCAGCCGGGTTGATCGCTATCACTTACAATAGATTCTGTTCACTATATGTTCATGAAATAAGATTGGCTATCCCTTTCTTATGAGAACGACAAAACAAATGCTCTTGCTTCCATACAGGTAGATTTCTTTGATCTGAACTAACACGTCAGATCCTAGGGATTTAGGTCTTGGCTGAGATGTGTTGCCCTGTGAGTTCAAGTTGAGTTGGGGAGGCATAAATGGGGCAATGGAAACTTCCTATTCAGGCTGCGATTGCGGCGCTGATGATGGGGTGTGCCACGTTTGTTGCCTTTGCAATTGATGGCAAACCACCGCAGCATTATCCGGAGCTGGTTGGGCAATGGGTGGTGATCAAGAAAGATGCCGTCTATTGGCATCGGGATATCCAAAGCCAGGAAAACGGGCCCTCGCATTTGCGAATAGATGAGCAGACGGGGCCGGTGTTGGAGGGCGTTTTCTTCTGGCAAGTCAGTCCTGGGTCCGGGCGGGATCATGATGGACGGTCCGAGGTCTCAAAATCCAAAGAGCCCGTGATCGGGATGATCGGCTGGGATGGGGCTTCCATAACACTTGTTGAGCACCCGGATACAGGCACTATGCAGGGTCGTATGATCAACTCTGATACGATGGAACTGGTGCACTTTGAGGCCGGGCCGTATGCAACTATCTCGCGGTATTTGCTCGTACGACCTTAAACTTCTCAAGCGACGTTTTCAGCTCCAGCCTCATACGGCTCAGAGCGCAATCAGGTTTGTGATCACCCAGGTGTTCATCAGGTCGATAAAGAAGCCGCAGGTGAGTGGCACGATGAGGAATGCTTTAGGCGATGCACCAAACTGGCGGGTGACGGAGGTCATGTTCAGCACCGCTGTGGCTGTGGAACCGAGCGCTATTCCACCAAAGCCTGCTGCGATGACTGCTGCATCATAATCTTTGCCCATAGAGGTGAAGACGATAAAGAGGGCGTAGCCAATGGCGAGTGCGATTTGCAGAGACATCACCAGTGCGACGAAGCCCATAAATTGCCAGACCACCAACAAGTCCATAGTCATCAGCGCGATACTCAGGAAGATACCTAGGCTGATGTCTGAGATCATCGCCATGCCTTTTTCGCGGCCAACATTGTCGTAGTTGCGAAACAGCAGGCGGCCAGTGTTGTTGATGATAATGCCTGCGACGAGAATTGGCACGAACACCGGAATGACGACACCAGCTTCTTGTAGGCCAAGATACATCATGTAGCCGATGAAAATTGCCATGTTGATGAAGAAGACCGCGCCCAGAACATCGTAGTAGTGCAGGTTCAGCTTACCGTCGTCCTTGAAATTCTGCCCAACAGCTTCGTCTGTGCTGAGTGAACCTGCCAGTTTATGCCGTTTCATGAGGTACTGAGCAATCGGTCCGCCGATGATACACGCAGACACGATGCCAACGGTGTTGCAGGCAATACCGATTTCCTGCGCATTTGCGACGCCAAGCTCTGAGGCAAAAATCGGCGCCCATGCCAGCGTTGTCCCTACCCCACCAGATAGCGAAACTGACCCGGCGATGATGCCTGTGTGAACTGGGTAACCATAGACACTGGCGGCACCCATACCGACAAAATTCTGAATGCCGAGAAATACCGAGGAAATGATGATGAGGATGGCAAGCGGTTTGCCACCTGTCAGGAGGTCACTTACCTTTGCACGAAGACCGATTGCCGCGAAGAAGTAAATCAAAAAGAAATCAATCGGTTCTGTCGAGAATTTGAATTTCACACCCCACCAGACTGTCAGCACAGTAACAAGAATGGCGCACAGCAATCCCCCTGCCAAAGGATCAGGAATTGTCAGTTTTCGCAAAGCTACATTTTTGCGAACGAGCTCACGCCCAACAAACAAAACAAGGATTGCAATTGTGATTGTCGTAAATGGATCAATCTCAATAAGCTCGGGTTGCGCAGCTTCCATACGGGCCTCACTGTTCACCAGCCTTGGTTCTATCAGCTTGACCTCACTTCCCGTTTAAAAGTGATCCGCGTATTTTAATCGGGGTGATCCATTTTATTTACTCTGATGCGGCAACAAAACCTTATGCATTGCGTAGATTTTCGAGAATTTCTTGTGTAAGGAAGATCTTCAATTTCAATATTACAGCGGCTCAACTGTCACCATGACAAAACTAGACAACGAAGCACTTGCCGAAGCATATAACCGGGCTCTGAATCTGGAAAAAGCAGGCAAGTTTGACGAGGCTGCTGAAGCCTACAAAGCAGTTCTGGAGTTAGATCCGGAAGATCATGGTGGCGTGGCCGTTCGCCTGGCGAGTATGGGCAAAGGAAATGCGCCCCTCAAAGCGCCGGATGCTTATGTGAGCACGCTGTTTGATCAGCATGCCGAAGTGTTCGACATGGTTCTGGTGGATCAGCTTGGCTATTCCGTTCCACTGATGGTGCGTGACAAGATTGAAAAGCTGGAACTTGGCTCCTTCAAACGTTTGCTGGACCTTGGTTGCGGGACTGGCCTTTCCGGCGAAGCCCTGAATAACCTGGTGCCCCATAAAACCGGCGTGGACATTGCCGAGGGGATGGTTGAAGTTGCGGATGAGAAGGAAATCTACGACGACCTTTATGTGGGTGAAGTGGTTGAATTTCTCAAGGTTGAGGAAGAAGAGCGCTGGGACCTCATCGTCGCGACTGATGTGCTGCCCTACATGGGCGAGCTGGAAGAGTTTTTCGCCGGTGTAGCGGACAACATTGAAGCCAATGGTGTCTTTGCATTTTCCTCTGAGACACTTCCTGCAGAGGAGTTAGGCGAGCAGAACTTCATGGTGGGCAAGTACCATCGGTTTGTACATGCTGAGAGCTATGTTCGGAACTTGCTGGTGAGCAGTGGTTTTACCATTCTTGATCTTTCGCCAATCACCGTTCGCTTTGAACAGGGTGAGCCAGTTCCGGGTCATCTGGTTATTGCGGCCTACAAGAAGAGCTAAGGGCGTAAAAATAACTAGATAAAGTCAGGTGACTATTAATTGTTAAAATTGTATTAATGTCGCGAATGACTTAGATTTCCCCCTAGGAAATAAGCGTGCAGTTCTATAATTTGCACAACCGTAGATACGTCCGTCACATATGCGGAGCAACATGGGTGCCCATGACCAGTCTTAATATCAATGGCAGATCAATTGATGCCAAGCTTGGTGAAACACTTCTAGAAGTCGCTGAGCGTGGTGGACTAGCTTTGCAGTGTGACTGCGGGAATAGCACTTGTGAAAGCACGCGCGTTACTGTGATTTCCGGTGAGGTGGAAGCCAATGGCTCTCGGCTGAAAAGTACCGTTCTTGCTTGTAAGGCAACGGTTGCTGGCGATGCTGAGCTGAAGCTGCCCGCATCCTCTGAATTGCAGTCGCTTAAGGGGCATGTTTCTGCAGTGCGGAAGGTTTCGGATGACCTTTTCGAGTTGCGCCTGAGCTTTACCAAGCCGATTTCATGGCGTCCGGGCCAGTATTACCATGTTGAGTTTCGTGGCCAGGAACGGGTGAACCTGTTTGCCAGTTTTGCTCTGGATGCCGGGACTGAGTTCAATACGCTGATCTTTCTCATAGAACGGGCCAACACCCCAGATCTCTTCGCAATGCTTGCGAAGAAGGGCGATGTGAAGGGGCGGGTTGGCATCACCGGCCCTTATGGCTCTTCCTTCCTTGGGCATGATGACGAGCTGCTGATTATGGTTGCCGGACCGAACAGCCTACCTCCGATCTGGGCGATGGCTTTGAGTTCCGCCATGGGGCAGCCGCGCCGTGAGAAGGTGCTCATTCTGGATCAGTCGCTGAAGCAGGACCAGTTTCAGCAGGTGTTTAACTGGCTGAACCGTCGTGGCATACAGCCGATCTTTGCGAACCTGCAAGGTGATGGCGCAACTGAAACCCTGCAGGCACTGCTGCCAGATCTGACCGAGTTTGACATGGCTTACATGGCTGGTTCACGCGACTTTATTGCCAGCCTCGAGCATGTTTTCATCGATGCGCAAGCTACTTACGGACGCATTCCAAACTTTCAGCCATGGGATGATGCAGCCGAGCAAGTTAATGGCTCCGCCGCGATGGAACCTGCTGAGTGAAGATTTAGCCTGCGGCTTTCTTGGTCAGTTTTGAGTTGTTGACCTGCGCTTCCAGCGTGACGCCGCGTGCTTCTTCCAGCATCCAGAAAAGCGCCTGATTGGGAGGTGCAGGCTTGCCAAAGTAATAGCCCTGCGCTTCAGAACATCCCATTGCCGTCAATTGCTCTGCGATCTCTTTGCTTTCAACGCCCTCTGCTGTTGTTGTGATGCCGAGGCTGTTTGCAAGATCGATGACGGAGTTGACGATGAAGCGGGAGTCATCATCTTCAGTCATACTCATCACGAAAGACCTATCAACTTTGATCCTGTCAAAGGGGAAGCGACGGAGTGTACTCAGTGAGGAGTAGCCTGTTCCAAAGTCATCCATAGAGATCTTAACGCCGATTTGCTGCAGTTTCGCCAGAGTCTGGCGCACGCGTAGATGATCTGCCAGTAACACAGTTTCTGTCACTTCCAATTCAAGCCGTCCGGGATCCAGACCCGTACGAGCCAGCACATCATCGACAACCGGTAGAAGCTGTTCGCAGTAAATTTGACGGGGTGACAGGTTGACTGCCAAATTCACCCGCTTCGGCCAACCGACAGCCAGAGAGCAAGCTTCATCCAGTACCCATGCCCCGATTTCCAGAATCAGACCTGTTTCTTCTGCCAGTGGAATAAACTCGAATGGTGAGATGAAACCGTAGCGCGGGTGGTTCCAGCGCAGTAGTGCTTCAAACCCCGAGATTTCGCCGGTTGCCAAGATGACCTGTGGCTGGAAATAAACCTCCAGCTCCCGATTTGCGGTGGCTTTGTAGAGGTCGGTGATCAAGGTCTGACGCTGCTTGATTTTGGCAGCCATGTCATCTTCGAAGAAGCGGAAGGTGTTTCGACCATCATTTTTGGCCTGATACAAAGCAAGGTCGGCAAAGCGGATAAGCTCATCCACATTTTGATATTCCTTGCTGAATGTCGCGATACCGACACTTGCAGCGACCACAATTTCATGACCTTCCAGGAAACAGGGAGAAGCGATGACTTTCAGCACTTCTTTGGCAAGCTGTTCCAGATCTTCACGAGAAGCAGGCAATTTAGACAAGATCGCGAACTCATCACCGCCGAGACGGGCGACCATCTCTTTGTTGGACACCTTTTCTCGCAGGATTTTTGCGACGTGGCACAGGAGCTTATCGCCGACAGCATGGCCCAGTGAATCGTTGATGGTCTTGAACTCATCGAGGTCCAGCCACAAAATTCCGAAGTGCTCATCCTGCTCAAGGGCGGCTTGTTTCATCTCTTGCAGGCGTTCGTTCATCAGCAAGCGATTGGGCAGCTTGGTCAAGGCATCGTGTGTTGCGAGATAACTCAGGTGATCACTGATGCGCTGTCTGTCAGTGATGTCTTCGAAGATAGCAACCCAGCCGCCACCATCTTGCGGCTCAAGCGTCATCAGGATGACCTGCTCGCTTTGCAGTGTGAGCGTGAAGGTGCTGCGTACTGAGCTGGGCCAGTGCTGTTGAGCGACAGAGTTTTCGTCTGCCTCCTCCAAGAACTCCTGAGCCAACGGCATACATTGGACCATTTCGTCCCATGTCATACCAATTTTCCCCTCACCCTGCTCACAAGCGAAGATGTCATCAAAGCGCTGATTAAACACAATCAATCTTTTCTGTGTATCGAACATACACAACCCATGAGACATATTGTTGAGAGCCGCGTCGAATAACGTATTTTGCTTCACCAATTGCTGTTCTTGCTTGCGTAATTCCTTGTTCTTGCGCTGGATGTTGAGGCGCAAACTGTCGCGCTCGCGAGCGGAGGCTTGGAGCACTTTGACGGCGCGGGCGATCTCTCCGACCTCGTCCATTCTTCGGGTACCTTCTACCCGCACATCAAAGTTTCCTCCTGCCACATCAGAAAGAGCATCTGCAATGCGTTGCAATGGCTGGGACATTTTGCGGGAGACAAACAGGGCTACTATGAAAATGATGAGACAAGCGGTAAAGCCCAAAACGATAAGCCGCTCAAAGGTTTGAGAGCTTGTTTCTTCCCCTACATTGCGTAGACGTTCCTGCGCGTCCAGAAGGACCTCCAGTGGCTTGAATGCGCAGATTACAAGGGGAGATGGGCCATTGTCGCAAAACTCAAATGCAGTGTTCAGGATCTTGAGTTTGCGTAGGTTTTCTGGCATTTGCAGGGCTTCCACCGGCGCATTTGGAGACGCACCAACCAGCTTTTCCTGATAGAAAATAGCAATCTCAGCGCCTGAGATCTTGCTGTATTCGTCAATCACGCCGGAGTTGAAAGGAAACCAGCGCTGCGCCACCAACGCACCACGCCATTGGGTGCCCGGATCTATGAGTGAGGAATAGAGGACCTGAGAGACTCCCGCATCCGGCTCTCCCGGCAAGAGCGGGCCAAACTGTGTGGCGGGAAGCAGTGTGTATCTGACGGCTGGGCCCGTGCCGGTTGAGGGTGTCCAGACAGTACTAAGCGACTGTTTCAGATGCACTTTAAGAAGTTGCTTCTGTATTAGCCCGGGATCAGCCCGCTTGGATGCACCAACGATCTGACCGCGATAGTTCAGCAGGATAATAGCGTCAAGCGGCGTGCCTTCCTGCACCAGTGACAGGATGTTCACATCCCCTGCCCAGACGCGTGTTTCTGCAGCTTTTACGATGTCACCGCGCTCGCCAATAGCAGAGAGACTAGCTGCCGTTTCGGATAGCTGAGACTGAATACGGTGTCTTATCAAAGCAACATCGCGTTCAAGTGTGGTGGAGAACTGGTTTACAGCGATTTGAGAGAGCTGTTCGCTTTGGAGTTGGAGCGTTCTTTCCCACTGAATTACAACGAGAAATGTCAGCGCAAAATAAGATAGAGCAATGGCGACAACAGAGATGATTGCTAGTTTAAGAGAAATTGAGTGCCGGACTCGTCTCATAGAAATTGCCTGCGCCGAACAGTTTGCTATTCGCCAAATGAACAAAAACCTCGTGCGTGAGGTCACAGAGGTCTCATGAACAAGACCTGATTGTCGCGAAACTGTCTTAAGCAGGCGTGAGCACTACCAAACTATGAGTTTTGTCAGTTAATGCTCACGAAAGCAGGTTGGTTAAATGCACTTTAATTGCATCGGACTAGGCAGAGAGCTCTAGCTTTCTTTCTGCATTCACCTCAACGCTTGTCCTAATTTCATCTGCGTTTTCAATAATCTGCGTCAAGTTGATTGCATCCAGTTCTTCCATGAAAGAATTCAGCGCATGCTTCAGCTTGCCTTTGAAGCGGCAGACACCCGAGAGCGGGCATGGTTTGGCAGGATTACATGCAAAGCACTCCACCAGTGCGAAGTTGTCTTCAACATTGCGGATGAGTTTGCCGATATTGATAGAAGCTGGCGCATGAGCGAGCATCAGACCACCCAATCTCCCGCGTCTGGATTTGATGTAGCCTTTCCGGTTTAGGATCTGCACGACCTTGGCGACCTGAGGGCGCCCGCTGTTGGTTGCCTCAGACAAGCGGTCAATTGTCCACTTGTCGCTCCGGTTGACAGCCATGAGCATCAGTATGCGTACCGCTACATCTGTCATCCCAGTTAATTTCATAGGTACCTCGACCTTACTCTAAAGCTGAAATTGCTTCATCGAATTACAGTTAATAAAAACATTTGGGGTATTATTTTTATTGATTGACACCGGTCATATACTACAAAAGAGCAGTACTCACATGGGAACATTGATCTCCGTCAAAAGTTATCAAAATATAAATACAATTACCAACTACACGCATCCAAACCATTACGCTGGGGCAATTAGAATTTATCTTCTATACTTAGCGTAAATAACTTTTTTTGCGTTTTTTTCTTTCGTGACCCCAATATTTCCTTACGTAATAACTGAAAGAAACGAAAACTATGATTTATTAAGCATGGATTTTTAATGAGCGAAACTATCGATGATCGATTGAAGTATCACTGTATTTCTTCGGCAGAATTGGAAGAACTTGGAAACTCCCAAGATATTATCATGGCAATCATGCCGGAGGTCTTGGATGAGTTTTATAGACACATTCGAAACTTTCCTGAGACCATGAAGTTTTTCAAGAATGAAGAGCACATGCGTCATGCACGGGAGAAGCAGCATGAGCATTGGCGGCTCATATGCAGCGGGAAGTTGGATGATGACTATGCTCAATCTGTGCAGCGGATCGGCAGAACGCATCAGCGGCTCGGCCTGACACCGCAATGGTATATCGGAGCTTACAGCAGGTTGGGAACGTTGCTCAGCACAGCTCTTCTTGAGCAGTCTGGTGGCAGCTTATTCTCCCGCTCCAGCCGATCAAGCAAGAACCTGCCTCACATCCTCAACAAGGTCATTCTGCTTGATATGGACCTTGCGCTGGCGGTTTATGAACAGACCGGGGAAGAGGCGCGTCAAGAGTTTCTAACGGACCTTGCAGAGCATTTTGAAGGATCCGTGGGCCAAGTCACGTCCTCCATTGCCAGCGCTGCAGATCAGCTACATGGGTCTGCAGTTTCTCTTTCCGGCAACTCAGAGCACACCAACGAGATCAGTTCCAGCGTGGCAGCAGCGTCTCTGGATGCCTCTCAAAACGTGGAGGCGGTGCGCTCCGCAACTGAGGAACTGGGGACTGCCATTTCCGAGATTGCCGAGCAGGTTCACAAAACAACGATTACAGCCTCCAACGCGACACTCGCATCCACAAAGGCCTTCCAGCAGGTCAATCATCTGTCCCAAGTGGCAATCGAGATTGGTGATATTATTGACTTGATTACTCAAATATCCGAGCAAACCAATCTGCTCGCCCTCAACGCAACCATTGAAGCGGCGCGCGCTGGTGAGTTGGGCAAAGGGTTTGCGGTGGTTGCACATGAGGTGAAATCGCTTGCTCAGCAGACAGCGAATGCGACTGTGCAGATCAGCGATCAGATCTCTGGGATTCAGGAGAGCACAAGTGAGTCCAAAGAGGCTATCTCTGAGATCAAAGTGATCATTGAAGAAATGAATGACAGCGCGAATGCCATTGCCAGTGCGGTTGAACAACAAGGCATCGCGACGCAATCCATTGCTGTGAACATCAAGGATGCTGCATTGGGGACCACGCAGGTGTCAGATAGCATCGGCCAAGTGCAAAAAGCGGCGGATGAAACCGACAAAACCGCTTCTGGCGTGCTGGATGCTGCACAAATTTTATCCAATCAGGCTGCTGACCTGCGTTCGTCGGTTGGCACTTTCCTCGGCAACTTGCGATAGAAAGCCTTCGCACTTGCGTTAGCTGCACTACGAAAAACTGGTGTTTGTCCTTCAACCAAAAGACAAACACCAGTGCTCTGCATACCCTGAGAAATTTAAACGACATTCTTCATGAATTCAGTATTTTACAGTTTTAACGGACACCTTACGTAAAACGCATTTATTTCATTCAAGTCACATTTGCAGTGCAACACTTCATTAAAACTAAATAGGACAAAAGATTTACAACATATAATAGAATCTTACTTGATATTAACCTTTGGTTTAAAAACCATAAGTCGAATTGCGATTCATTATACTACCGAACTAGGCTTTCCTTTGCGTGAGCTGACGTAACTGTTTCTGGTGAACAAGGAATGGTGAACGCGGCAGGTTCTTAGGAGGACGGGACCTCTATCACGTCATTTCGGGCATTTTGCCTTTCGGGAGGATTTCATGAGCATTATTCGTAGGCCGATGAATCGGCGTAGCCTATTGAAGGCGGGAGCAGCCAGTGGTCTGGTACTGGCGACCCCAACTATTATCAGCCGCAGCGCCTGGGCTGAAACCAATTTCCGCAATGACCCAACCAATTCCAAAACAGTCACCTTCGGTTTCAACGTGCCACAAACAGGCGCCTATGCTGACGAAGGCGCGGACGAGCTGCGTGCTTATCAGCTGGCCGTCAAGCACCTGAACGGTGAAGGTGACGGCGGTATGCTGAGCACCATGAAGCCGCTTTCGCTCAATGGTAACGGCGTTCTTGGCAAGAAAGTTGACTACGTCACCGGTGATACTCAAACAAAGTCTGATGCGGCTCGCGCCTCTGCAAAGCGCATGATCGAAAAAGACGGCGTTGTCATGTGGTCAGGTGGCTCTTCTTCCGGCGTGGCGATTGCACAGCAGTCTCTGGCGCAGGAAATGGGCGTCGTATTTATGTGCGGTCTGACCCACTCCAACGACACCACCGGCAAGGACAAGCGGCGTTATGGCTTCCGCCACTTCTTCAACGCTTATATGTCCGGTGCAGCGCTTGGCCCTGTGCTTGAAAAAGAGATGGGCAAAGACCGCCGTGCTTATCACCTGACAGCTGACTACACATGGGGCTGGACACAGGAAGAGTCCATTGCCAACACCACAGAAGGCCTTGGCTGGGAAACCGTCAACAAAGTCCGTACTCCATTGGGTGCTGGTGACTTCTCTCAGTACATTGCACCTGTTCTGAACTCTGGTGCTGATGTGTTGATCCTGAACCACTACGGTAAGGATATGATCAACTCGCTGACGCAGGCTGTTCAGTTTGGTCTGCGTGACAAGCTTGTAAATGGCAAGAACTTTGAGATCATCGTTCCGCTCTACTCCCGCCTTATGGCTCAGGGTGCAGGCGAAAACATCAAGGGTATTTACGGCACAACCAACTGGAACTGGTCCTTGCAGGACGACGGTTCCAAGGCCTTTGTTAAGTCGTTCGGCCAGGAATATGGCTTCCCACCATCCCAGGCTGCACACACCTGCTACGTTCAGACACTGCTTTATGCAGATGCGTGTGAGCGTGCGGGCACCTTCAATCCAGCAGAGGTTATCAAAGTTCTGGAAGATCACCAGTTCGACGGTATGGGTAACGGCCCAACTCTTTACCGCGGCTCTGATCACCAGTGCTTCAAGGATGTGCTGGTCGTGAAAGGTAACGAGAACGCGACTTCCCAGTTTGACCTTCTGGAAGTTGTTGAAGTGACACCTGCTTCTCAGGTCACGTATGACCCAGAGATCTTTGGTGGCGAGCTTGGACCTTACAAGGTCTAACAACACCGTTTGCCCGGCTGCAGGTTTTTGCAGCCGGGCAATGGCTCCTGCTTGAACCACTAATGTTCCGCATTGGATGCCTTGCACCTTCTCACGAATTTAAAGGGAGAAGAGCGGATGGACGCCATCGTTCTTCAAATTCTCAACGGCCTTGATAAGGGCGGTGCCTATGCTTTGATTGCGCTTGGGCTAACGCTTATCTTCGGTACGCTTGGAGTTGTGAACTTCGCCCATGGGGCCTTGTTTATGCTTGGCGCATTTTGTGCCGTAGCTTTCAATAAACTGATTGGCCTTGAGCAGGTTGTTGTCGATCCAACCAAGACCACTGCCTGGGGCACGCCTTTGGAAACCCGTGTGCCTTACATTGAGGTTTGGCTGGGTGACACTGGCACGACGATGCTGAACTACTCCGTTCCATTGTCTATCGCATTCGCTATTCCGGTCATGCTGCTGGTTGGTTATGTGATGGAACGTGGTTTGATCCGCCACTTCTACAAACGCCCACATGCTGAGCAGATCCTTGTGACCTTTGGTCTGGCCATTGTTTTGCAAGAGATCATCAAAACTTATTTCGGTGCCAACCCCATTCCACAATCAGCCCCTGACATGGTGCGCGGTGCTATGGATCTGGGTGTTATGCTTGGTTTCGACCCGGGAACCGTTGTTTATCCGCAGTGGCGCATTGTGTATCTGTTTTTCTCACTCAGCGTGATTGGCGGGGTCTTTGCCTTCCTGCAATTCACCACCTTTGGCATGGTTGTTCGCGCTGGCATGGCTGACCGCGAAACTGTTGGCCTTCTTGGCATCAACATTGAGCGTCGCTTTACGCTGGTCTTTGCCGTTGCTGCGGTCGTCGCAGGCCTTGCTGGTGTTATGTACACGCCGATCCTTCCGCCAGATTACCACATGGGTATGGACTTCCTCGTACTGTCCTTCGTAGTGGTGGTTGTGGGTGGCATGGGCTCCCTGCCCGGCGCGGTATCAGCTGGCTTCCTGCTGGGCATCTTGCAAAGTTTTGCGAGTATGAACGAGGTGAAGACCATTCTGCCGGGTATCGACCAGATCATTATCTATCTTGTTGCAGTTATTATCCTTCTGGTTCGTCCGCGTGGACTTATGGGCCGCAAGGGCGTGATGGAGACCTGAGCCAATGATGACCAAGAACTCTCCACGCTCCGACCTGCTCATGCTTGTGCTGTTTTCAGCTGCAATCCTGACAATGCCAATATGGCTGGCACCGATTGGTGCCGGGTATCCAGATCTCCTGCAAAAATTCGCCATCTTCGGGCTGTTTGCCTTAGGCTTCAACTTGCTGTTTGGCCTGACTGGTTATCTCAGTTTTGGTCATGCAGTCTTTCTGGGTGTTGGATCCTACGCAGCTGTCTGGAGCTTCAAGTTGCTAGGTATGAACCCACTCCCTGCACTGCTCTTTTCCGTGGTGTTCTCTAGCCTCTTTGCAGTTGCAATCGGCTATATCTCACTGCGTCGATCAGGCATCTACTTTTCCATTCTGACGCTCGCTTTCGCGCAGATGAGCTATAATCTGGCTTACTCTGTGCTGACCCCAATCACCAATGGTGAGACGGGTCTGCGGGTGTTGCAATCCGACCCGCGGTTGTTTGACAGCTCTTCAGAAGCCTCTGGGCCGTTAATCTCCAACCTGTTTGGTATTGAGATGACCGGATACTCAGGCTTCTACTTTTGTGCCGTTCTGCTCATCATTGGGTTTTACATTTCACAACGCATCTTCCGCAGTCCGTTTGGCATGATGCTGCGTGCTGTGAAATCCAACCAGAACCGAATGAGCTACACCGGCCTTAACACACGGCCTTACACACTCACTGCTTTCGTTATTTCCGGTATGTTTGCTGGTGTTGCGGGTAGTCTGCTGGCGGTGACCGATCCACTTGCAGGCGCTGAGCGCATGCAATGGACGGCATCTGGTGAGGTGGTTTTGATGACCATTCTTGGTGGTGCTGGTACTCTGCTTGGACCGATCCTTGGTGCAGGCCTCATCAAGTACTTCGAGAACATCTTCTCTGCGTACAACGAGCAGACACTGCATGCTATCTTCTCTTTCCTGCCTGACTTCATGGAGGGGCCGGTGGTGAGCCTTGCGAGCCTGTTTGTGGGCGAAGGGTGGCACTTGACGCTTGGTTTGCTGTTTATGGTGATCGTGATCTTTCTGCCTGGTGGCATCATGGAGGGCTTCAACCGGATAACCAAAATGTTCCGCCGCAAGCCTTCGCGCGTTGGCAAGGGAACAGGTCATTCGCATTCTCCAGCATCAGCGAATGCAGCGGAATAGAGAGGCAACCATGGAAATTCTTAGTGTTAAGGGCGTAAACAAGCGCTTTGGTGGCCTGAAAGCTCTCGATGACGTGAACCTTTCCATCGAGCAAGGGCATGTACATGCCATCATCGGGCCAAACGGCGCGGGCAAATCCACATTGCTCAACTGCTTTGTGGGCCGCCTGATTCCGGATACAGGCTCTGTGACTTTTCTAGGCAAGGATCTCATTGGTGCTAAGCCGCATGAGATCAATCAGGCAGGTGTTTCCCGCGTGTTTCAGACGCCAGAGATCTTTGGTGATCTGACCTTGCAGGAAAACGTGATGATCCCAACTCTGGCAAAGCGCGATGGGGCATTCACCATGAATGCTTGGGCTCGTGTGGATGGTCAGGGCGAGATACGCGACAAAGCCATGCATATGCTTGAGGATGTTGGGCTTGCAGATAAGAAAGACATGACTGCAGACTCTCTTTCACGAGGCGACAAGCGGCGCCTGGAGCTGGCGATGTGTCTGGTTCAGGATCCAAAACTGTTGCTTTTGGATGAGCCAACAGCGGGCATGTCTCGTGCTGACACCAACAACACCATTGATCTGCTGAAGCGTATTGGTGAGCGCGGCATTACCAAGATTGTTATCGAGCACGACATGCACGTGGTGTTCTCCCTCGCCAGCAAAATCAGCGTTCTGGCACAGGGCACTGTGATTGCTGAAGGGCAACCAGAAGACATCAAAGGCGATCCACGCGTTCAGGAAGCTTATCTGGGAGGCGCGCACGTATGACCATTCTCGAAGATCAATTCAAAGGCGCGACTGCACCGGGTGTTACGCCTGTGCGTTCCAAGGGTGGTGCTCCGGCTTACTTCTCGGCTTGGGATCTGCATGCCTATTACGGTGAAAGTTATATTGTTCAGGGTGTTAGCTTTGATATTCGCGAAGGTGAGATCCTTGCGCTGCTGGGACGAAATGGGGCGGGGAAGACGTCTACTCTTCGCGCGATTGCACGTGCCAGCGACCCGCAGCTGACACATGGTGAGATCTGGCTGGACCATAAACCTATTCATGAGATGCCAAACTATCTGGCAGCTCAGAACGGGATCCAGCTGGTGCAAGAAGATCGCCGGATCATTCCGGGGCTGACCGTTGAGGAAAACCTTCAGCTGGCGCAGATCTCGGAGCCGCACGGGTGGTCGATTGAGCGCCTGTACGATCACTTCCCTCGCCTTGCCGAGCGTGCCAAGCAGGAAGCAGTGACCATGTCTGGCGGTGAACAGCAGATGCTGGCTGTGGCCCGTGCGTTGGCTCGCGACGTGAAGCTGCTGTTGCTGGATGAGCCATATGAGGGCCTTGCACCGGTGATCGTTCAGGAGATTGAGCGCATTCTTGAGAATGTGAAGGAACTGGGCATCACGACAATTATCGTGGAGCAGAACGCTGTGGCTGCCCTGCACCTTGCGGACCGTGCGGTTATTTTGGACATGGGCGAAGTGGTGTTTGATGGCACCGCGCAAGAGGTGCTGGACAACGAAGAGCTACGGCAAACCTATCTGGCGATCTGACGTTTTTGCTTGCGCGTCAGCTCCGCAAAAGCAGGTTGCGTTAGTTCTGAGTCTGCAACTTGCTTTATTTTGCAGGGTGTCTCTGAGCATTTTTCAGCATGTTCAGAAATCCCGATCAAGTTCCCCCAAGGGCTATTGACCCTTTACCTGAGCCAGAGGATTCGTTCCTCTGGTCTTTTTCTTTTTCGGCACATCATTTTTCAAAGAGTATTTAAGAACTGCTGATAGGTCAGAGGACCTTGGCGTGCAGGTTCATGACCCAGAAAGCGGTCTTGCCAGAAACTCAGGTAGAGACTGGAGAAGTCAAAGGTTCCTGCCAGGATTTGTTGTTTCTCCTCTAGTAGACGTTCACTGGTCAGCTCGACCCAATCATCCAGAACCACGACTGGTAAGTTTTTGAACAGCGGGTTTAGGCTGGAGGATTTGACGATGGGAATCGCTCCAAGAAACAAGGCTTCCCATGTGCGGTGGCAGTCCATTCCGTCCCCAAAAGGACTGATCGTGAAGAGGAACTGTGCGTTTTTACGCCAGGACTGCTCGCGAGGAAGGTGCTCATTTTCAAAATAGGCGGTGGAATCATCAACCACCTCAATCACCTCTGCTCTGTCTCCGCGATGCGCTGCATGGTGCCAGTTGCAGTAGGCTCGGACCTCTCGGTCTTCCAATGAGGCAGCGCTGGCGATCACAGTGCGCAGGCACTCTTCCTGCTCAAGCGGTGTCTGGAAGGTCCCCCAAGCGTGAGACTTGCGGGCGGTCATGGTGTGATAGTCCAAACCGATGGGCAGGTTGAAGACTTTCTCATGCTTGATAGCCAAGTTCTGCGCGTACCATGCAACCAGCAGCGGATGGGATAGCAGGTTCTTCAGATCAAGTGAGGACAGCGTGTTTGGCAGGGTTGTGTCCGGTCCTATGGGCAGATCACTGTCTCCACTGAGCAGGACGAATGGTTCGCGAATGTGCAGCAGTTTGGTTTGGACGAAATACGGCAGGGCGTCGGTGGTGATGTAAAGCGTAGCACCGTTATGATGATGCTCCAGCAGGTCATCGTCGAGATCAGGGACTGAGGACTTAAGTTTCTGGTTCCGGCTTTGGCAGGTTTTGGCGAAGCCTCTGCTGGAAATAAACTTGCAGTGATTTTCCTCTCTGTCTCGCGGCATCCACTGATAGGATTTATATTGCAGCAATGAAAAGACCAACCAACCCTCCTGCGCTTTTCGATATCTAAGCGTGCACGGTTGTTTGGCGCCACTCTGAAATCTTTCCCACCATTTCCAGAGTTTCCCTAAAGCCTTAGAGTTTGGCACCTGTTCTTACCTGAAAACCGACCCCCTTCTCGGGAATACGCTATAGAGTTGAATGGCATTTGAGAGATCCCATTGGTGCAGGATTACCATGATTTGCCAAAGTGCATGCAGGATGGCGCGGGCAGGGTAAAATCCGCAACAAGGCTGATCAGCCGAGGATGTTACTGAAAGAAGGCCCATAGATGCGCTTCCTGTCCCAGCGCGATGAGGAACAGTCTCCTAAAAAAAACAAATCACGGCTTGAGGTGAGCTACGGCAATATCCCGCGCCATCGCACGCAATTGCATCAGCGACTCCTCGATCTTGGTTTGCCAACCCAGCCTGTTATTCGGGAGGTGCTGGATTGTGCCCAGTACTACTCCCTCAAAGCCCATGAGGATTTGCTGGTGCAAGGGCAAAGCGCTGACCGGTTTTTCATCATTCTTGAAGGGGATCTGGAAGTTATCAAAGAAGATCAGGACGGGGCAGATACTGTTCTGGGTCACCTGAAAGCGGGTGATGTGGCGGGAGAACTGGCCTATATTCGTGCCCATGTCGGACCGCAAAGCTACATCGCAAGTGTTCGGGCCAAACGGGATACGGTTGTCGCCTCGCTGAGCTGGAACAGATACGGCACTTTGCCGACCTCGACTGAAACCAACTCCATGCTGTTTCGCTATTTTGCCCGGCAGGCGGCGCATCAGCTGGAGCAAAGCAGTTCCCGAGTGCTGGAAGAGATCAAGATCCGGTCACGACGTTTGCAGGCTTATGCGGTTTTGCTGGTGGCGAACATGATCGCTATGTCATCGTTTGCGTTGTTCATCAGCCTCTACAAAAATACGTTTGATGATTACGGCTACGGCTTTATTGCGATGACAGTTTACAGCTTGAGCCTGAACTTCATTCTTGCGGCAATTCTGTTTTACATTATGAAGAATCTTTATTTGCCGCCACGCATCTTCGGGCTTGAATTCAGTCATCTCCCAAGCCAGTTTGGTTATGGGGTGGTGATGACTGTTCCGATTATTCTGGTGATGGCAGTGACCCGGTACATTGTGCATCCTTCAGAAGAGTCGTTTTCCTTCTACTTTCTCACGCATCAGGTACAAGGACCGTTTATGGGATGGCCTGAGGTTGCCTTCGCGGTTTTTTATGCGCTTGTGATGTGCCCTATTCAGCAGTTCATTGTTCGGTGTGGCATGCAAGTTCCGGTGACTGCCGCCTTGGGGCCGCATAAGCTCTCCTCTGTGTTCTGGGGCAATTTTGCAGCTTCTGTTGCCTTTTCCATCATCCACCTGCCCTATTCCAAACTGGCGGTTTTACTGACGTTTATGGTGAGTTTTTATTGGGGAGTGATGTTCCAGTATCGACGGTCGTGGGTGGCGGTTTCCACCAGCCACGCGATTGCTGGTCTTGCGGCATTTTACTGGTTTGCCTTGCTGCGTGTTGCATAGCAAAAAAGGCGCCTGGGGCGCCTTTTTCATTGTCATCAAGATCATTTGCAAATCAGTTCTCAGATGGTTTTTCATCCTTGGCATCAACCGCCAACTCACCACCGGTCCCTCTTGCTGCACGACCTTCTTCAATGGTCCAGCCAGCCTTTTCGCGCATCCACTGGAAGCTGACATAAAGGGTAGGGATGAGGAAGATGCCGAAGGTGGCCGAGAACAGCATGCCAACCAACACTGGCACACCCACAGCAACCATGGCACCTGCACCTGGACCGGATGCGATCACCAGTGGCACCAGACCTGCAGAGAAGGCAAGTGATGTCATCATCACTGGACGGAAGCGCAAGCGAGCGCCTTCAATTGCGGATTCGTAGATCCCCATGCCATCAATGCGTTTTTCTAGTGAGAACTCGTTCATAAGGATCGCGTTCTTACCTGCCAGCGCGATCAGAATGACCATACCGATCTGTGCATATAGATCGAACGCGAGGCCAAAGACCCACAGGCTCAACAAAGCCCCTGCCAAGGCCGGAGCGACCGAAAGCAGAACGGGGATTGGCGTGTTCCAGCTTTCATAGAGCGCAACAAGGAACAGGTAGGCAAACAAGAATGCCAACCCCAATACCAGCGCAGTTTGACCCGCGGCTTCCTTTTGCTCCAGTGCCAGACCTGTCCACTCGTATGCATAACCTTTTGGCAGAGCTTCTGCAGCAACACCATCCATCGCTGCCAAAGCTTCGCCCAGGCCTACGCCGGGGGCTGCATTACCGTTGAAAGCGACAGCGCGGTAGTTGTTGTAGCGTGTGATGGTATTTGCTCCACGCGACAGCTCAGTGTGCACAACGGAGGACAGTTCAACCATCTCCCCTGTATCTGATCGGACAAAGATGGAACCAATGTCTTCAATACCTGAGCGATACTTCTGCTCAGCCTGAAGGCGGACAGTCCATGTCCGGCCATAGAGGTTGAAGTCGTTGATGTAATAGCCGCCCAGCGTGGCCTGCAATGCGTTGTAAACACTAGCAATATTAAGACCAAGCACCTGAGCTCGCTCACGATCCAGCTTCACATTCAATTGCGGTGTGTTTGCGTTAAAGGTGGTGAAGAAAGACGCGATATCCGGTGCTTCATTCGCCGCAACGATCAGGGAACGGGAGATCTGTGCCAGTACTGTTGGATCCTGACCTTCCAATGCTTCCATGATGAACTCAAAGCCACCTACAGTGCCTAGACCATCAATAGCGGCAGGGTTGACCGGGAAGAAGGTTGCCTCCGGAATGCCCGACAAAGCTCCGTATGCTCTGTAGACGAACGCAAAAGAGGACAATTCACGGGATGGACGTTCTTCGTAATCTTTGAGTTTAACGAAGAAAACACCAGCATTTGGTGATGAACCGCCGCCTGCCAGCAGGTCTAACCCGATGATCATTGTGGTGGAGTTGACTGCTGGGTCTTTGCGGATGATGTCATCTGCTTTGCGCATAACCGCTTCAGTACGGTTGCGAGACGCACCCGGTGGCAAGTTAACCAGCACCATGGCGTAGCCTTTGTCTTCATCCGGAATGAAGCCATCTGGCGTGTTGGAGACAATCAGGAAACCAAACAGCGCGAAGCCTACGACGACGGGCAGTGAAAACAACGACATCTTTGCAATGCGCTTGATGAGGCCAGCATACCCATGTCCGACGTCATCAATCTTCTTGGATACCTTGGCCATGGCGCCTGTCAGATTTTCCGACTTCATCAAGATGGCACAAAGGGCAGGAGACAGCGACAGCGCGTTGATTGTGGAGATCACCATCGCAGCGGAGATGGAGACCGCGAACTCTCTGAAAAGCACACCGGATGATCCCGGCAGAAAGGCCACTGGCACAAACACGGAGAGCAGTACAAGCGTTGTTGCGAGCACGGGTGCTGCAATTTCACTCACCGCTTTTGATGTTGCCTGAGCCGGGGTGAGATCAGGGTGTTCGTGCATAATGCGTTCGACGTTCTCTACTACGATGATCGCATCATCCACTACGATCCCGATGGCGAGCACCAAGGCCAGCAGCGAGATTGTGTTGGCTGTGTAGCCCATCATAAAGGCCACAGCGACCGCCCCGATGATGGAAACGGGAACCGCAATCAGTGGAATGAGGGTCGCCCGGAATTTACCAAGGAAAACGTAGACCACGATGGTCACGAGCACGAAGGCTTCCAGCAGTGTGTGGATGACCTTCGAAATCATCTCATTCACGAAGAGTGAGGTGTCGAAGATGGACGTGTATGTGAGATCATCCGGAAAACGCTCTGCCAGATACGCGATACGCTCATTGACGGCTTCTGACACGGCCACCGCATTCGCGCCCGGTGACAAATAAATCCCCACCATCGCCGTTGGCTGTTGGTTGTATTCTGCCAGCACATCAAAGGAGGCGCTACTGAGCTCCACACGGGCCACGTTTTTCAAGTGAACCACGGAACCATCAGGATTTGCTCGCAGAACAATGTTCTGGAACTCTTCAACCGTATTCAAACGGCCTTTTGCAGTGACTGTCAGCTGAAGTTGCTGATCGGCAGCCAAAGGCGCAGCACCGACACGGCCCACCGCAGCCTGCTTGTTTTGCGACTGAACAGCTGCGATTAAGTCCTCTGCCGTCAGATTGAGGGCTCTTAATTTGACCGGATCGAGCCAGATGCGCATGGAATAATCCTGCGCGCCGAATACGCTGGCATCCCCCACGCCCGGAATACGCTTCAGCTCATCAACAATGTTAATGGTGACGTAGTTGGAAATGAAGAGACCGTCATGTGTCTGGTCCGGCGAGTAGAAGGAGATCGCCTGCAGGAGATCACCGGCCTTTTTGGTGACGTTTACCCCCTGATCCCGAACCTCTTGCGGTAGCTTACTCTCGATCGTGCTTATTCGGTTCTGAACGTTCACCGCATTGATATCTGGGTCCGTTGTCAGGTCGAAGTAAACCGTCAGCGAGTATGTGCCATCGCTGGAAGACGACGACTTCATATAGCGCATGCCGTCTACGCCGTTGACCGCGCCTTCAACAAGCTGGCCTACACTCTCTTCCACTGTCAAAGCATCCGCACCGATATAGGTGGCATTCACCTGCACGGTTGGTGGTGCAATGGTTGGGTATTGCGACACCGGAATTGAATAGATCGAGATCGCGCCGACCACGACTATGAGAATTGAAATCACCATCGCCAGCCGAGGCCGGCGAATAAACATGTCATAGATCATGGTTTATTGACCTGCCAGCTGAGCATTGACTTTTATTCCCGGGCGAACCTTCTGGATACCGGATGTGATCACCAGGTCCCCTTTTTCGAGGCCGCTTCCGACGATGACGAGACCGTTGATCTGATCAACAACGGTGATACGCTGCTGTTCGACGACGTCTTCCTTGTTCACCTTCAGAACGTAAGGGCCTTCCTGATCCAGCAGCAATGCAGATTGGGAGACAACCAGTACGGGTTTGGCATCTTTTGCACTGGCGACCACATCAACCAGCTGATTATCGAAGAGCATCCGATCCGGATTCTTGAAGGTCGCGTGAGCAGTTACAGTATCCGTTCCCGGATTTGCCTCCGCCTCCAGAAAGTCCAGTTTACCTTCGTAATCATAGAAATTACCGTCAGACAATCGCAGCTTGATTATTGTGGTATCAGCGCCAATATTGTCTGCTCGTTGAGCCTGTAAAATCAGGGTCTGTGGCACCGGGAAAGCAACACGGATCGGATCCAGCGAGGTGATGGTTGCAAGTGTGCCGCTGTTGGCGTTGACGTAAGCCCCCTCTTTGAACGTGGAGGTTCCGACCTGACCGTCCAAAGGAGCGCGGATTTCCGTATAGCTCAAGTCGAGTTCGGAAAGCTTGAGGTCCGCCTGCCGCAGTGCCAATGTGGCATTAGCTTCTTTTAGGTTGGCGCGGGCTGTATCAAGCTCCGAGACCGAGATTGTGTCTCGGTTGACCAACTGTTGCTTACGGTCGAAATCGACCTTCGCCAGATCCACTTTTGCCTGAGCACTTTCTAAATTGGCCTGAGACTGTTCAACTGCAAATTCGTAAGGCTCTTGCTGGATCACATAGAGCAACTCACCCCGTTTTACATTTTGACCTTCTTTGAACTCCAAAGGCTCAAGGAACCCGCCAACACGGGCGATAAGAGCGACCTGACTGATTGCTTCAGTACGACCAGCGAAAACACGTTCTTCTTCGATAACTTCGTCACGCGCAGGCTCTACTAGCACCCCTGGAGGAGGAGGTGGTGCTGCCTCTTGCGCATTGACCACTCCAGCAACGAAGAAACTGCCAAGAGATGCCACCAATAATGAAGCGGCGATTTTACGAGTTGCTGAAAAGAGGCTTCCATTCCGGCCGGCAGGGAACTCTATTTTGTTTTTCATTTTTTACTCTTACACATTGAGAATTGCTGGCAGCGCTTGCCGAACATTACCCTAGGGAAGTAACTTAATCCTTGATGGCTGCGGGCACAGCTTAAGTGTTCGCTGCCAAGGCCCCCTGGCAGCGTGAAAATCGCGTCAACTTGAGAATTGAAAATGTCTTCTCACTTTCCCAAAGGAAAGCCCGTGACTGGTGTCACAAAAATCAGTTTCTGGAATTTTTTACCCCTTGTTTGCCTGAGCCAAGTGCACAAGCTGCGAGGTCTCTGTCCAGAATTTCTGGCGGGTTTCTTTGCTCAGAATTTGCTGATCTGGAGGGATTTTTGTTCCGCATTCATAGAACCCTCCGGTCTTGCCTGCGAAATCCTGCGAGAGCAGCATATGCATTGCTGGCAAGGCAGCATAGGGGGCAGATTTGCCGACCAGTGAACTTTTCATACCCAGCCAAAATCGTCTCATGGCGCTGTAGCCCTGCATTTGCTTAGTCAGGACAAGACCGGGCCCAAACGCGTTGACGCAAATGTCAGTGTCCTTCAGCTGATCAGCCAGTTCCATCAGAAAGAGAAGATTGCAGTTGGCGTGCGCTCTTCCCCGATTCCAACTGTCGAGCTGACAGTCAGGATCGTTGAGGATGTTCAGGTCGGGTAGTTCGAACTTTGTCACCGGGCTTGCAAACGAGACGACCCTTGGCGCTGTTTGGTCTTTGAGCAACGGTGTGATCTTATTCAGCAGCAGAAACCGACTGAGATAGTTGACCGCAAACCCAGCCTCGATCCCCTCTCCTGTGATGCCGCGAAACCCCGGCGTTTCGGCCGCGCAGAGGACGATACGGGTCAGGTCCGGCAGCTTTTGCGAGATCTCATCGGCGAGACGATCTACTTCTGAGATGAGGGAGAGGTCTGCCACAAAGCCACGGTGGGAGCGATTGGGGCCGGCGTCGCCGACATCTTTGAGAACGGCACTCACTTTCTCCTTAGAACGGCCCACAACTACAATGGTTTGCCCAGCGTCTGACAGACGGATCGCAAGCGCTCGTCCGATGCCATCCGTTGCGCCTGTTACCAGACAGGTGTTGTTGGTTGCCCGCCATTCCTCCAAATACCCGGGAGGTGGTGGCACCGGAATGGCCTTGGCTTTCTTCATGCCAGAAGTAGAGCAGAAACCCTTTAATCAGTTGCAGAATTTTTCGATAAACTCACTGAGGGAAAGCGTAAGGTTTTCTGGTGCGGGCGAGATAGCGCCGCTCACACGAAAGTTTATGCGTGATGAGCTTGAGTGACTTTGCAGAAATGTCCACATTTGCTAGTAGATTTTTATCGGGCGCATTGTCGGGATTGAGGGATCTAGTTTTATGCAGGAAGCAGTAACCGATTTCAGGGGCGCTTTGCGACGCCTGTATTTCGGGCAGACCACAGCCGCACGCTCATGGCGTATCGGGTTACTGATGTTTGATGTGGTCACGATCCTCTATTTCGTGCTTTCTGCGACGCTTCCTCAGCTGGAGGGCTACCCACGTCTGGACTGGGCGATTGGTTTTATTCTGCTGATTGACTACGGATTCCGCCTCACCATTGCATTGCGGCCCTTCAAAGCTGCGTTTGACAGCACGGCCATTGCAGACCTTATTGTAATCCTGTCTTTATTTGCTGAAGCTCTTATCGAAAACCTCGGCTTCTTGCGCGTAATCCGCATGTTGCGGTTGTTACGCTCCTACCATGTGGTGAAGGATTTGCGAGAGACGTTTTCGTGGTTCAAGGAGCGTGAAGAGATCATCAATTCGGCGATGAACCTGCTGGTCTTCGTGTTTATGGTAAGCGCAGTTGTTTATGTGATTGAGGCGCAACTCAATCCAGACATCAACTCCTACATGGATGCGCTGTACTTTACCGTTACCACGCTGACGACCACGGGTTATGGCGATATCACCATGACGGATACGATGGGGCGGGCGATCACGATCATCATCATGGTGTTTGGCGTGGCGCTGTTTTTGCGGCTGATCCAAACCATCTTCCGTCCGTCTAAAGTAAAATATGCCTGTCCTGATTGTGGCCTTAATCGTCACGATAATGACGCCGTTCACTGCAAGCATTGCGGCAATACTTTGCACATTCCCACGGAAGGGGAATGGCAGTAGGTCCTCTTGCGGTAACCCGTAAATGACGGCATCAATTTTGAGAGTAAGACCGCCCTTGAGGCGTATGTTAGCATAAACAAAATTAGTCTCGGCAATTCCTGGATTTATCCATGAATTTCAATAGGTTTAATCCGAGAGAGCGGCAAGAAGTGGAATGGGCATGAGCCTTCTTACAAGTGCGATTACGTTTGCTACCGTGGTTATTTCCGGGTTGGTTCCCAATGCAACAATGGCAGAGGAAGCGACCTGTGGTGTGACAGCTCCCTGTGAAGTTGAGAGCGGTGAATACTATATTGCACTTCCGGATTCTCCTGCTGATGATGAACAGATTGGCGCCATAATCTACCTGCACGGGTGGAAAGGCAAAGCTGATCGCGCCATCCAGAATAAAGCTCTTCGCGGTCTTGCAAATGAGCTTGGTGTTGCTTTGATTGTACCGCAGGGCATCGGCGGTTCCTGGTCCTATCCGGGTTCTCCAAGTCAGGATCGTGACGAGTTCAAGTTCTTTGATGAGATGCTTAAAGACGTTTCTGACCGCTTCCCGATTGATCGTGAGAAAATCCTGCTCTCAGGCTTTTCCATGGGTGGTTCCATGGTTTGGAACCTGGCCTGCTACAAAGGTGAAAACTACGCCGGCTTTGCTCCGATTGCCGGTGCTTTCTGGGACCCGATCCCCGCAGCCTGCCCTTCTCCTTTGACCAACCTTTATCACACCCACGGGGTTGAAGATAAAACCGTTCCGATGGTAGGCCGTGCTATTGGCACAAACTGGCGTCAGTCCGATGTGTTTGACAGTTTGGATGTCTGGAAGCGGCAGGCTGGCCTTTATGACATCAAGCCAACATCCATTAGCGCTGGTGAATTACAGTGTGATGTATGGTCTGCCAAAGGCGAGAAGCTGGAGCTGTGCTTGCATGATGGAGGCCACTCCATGAAGGCCAACTGGATCCGGCGTGCATGGCTTGATCTTGCCAACACAAAGCACTGGTAAAACCCACAGGTCTATCACGGTAGAAACTTCAAATTTCACGGGTCATCACGATACTGTGTGATTTTTCAGATTGTTGTGGTGGGCCTTTTCTGAGTGCTCTAACGTCTCTCCAAAATCTGCTGGATTGCTGTACATGACAGGGTCAGTCACCTTTCATTTGCGGTCAATCTTGCCTCAAAACCAATGGATTAGACGGTTTGAATTCTCTAGTAGACGGTGAACAGCACCAGTCCTCTACCACCAAAGGGCCTTTGGATGGCCTTGTGGTGCTTGACCTTTCGCGCATTCTGGCAGGCCCAACCTGCACCCAGTTGCTGGGTGATATGGGCGCCGAGATCATCAAGATTGAGCACCCTAAACGCGGTGATGATACCCGCAAATGGGGGCCCCCCTTCCTGAAGGGCAAAGGCGGCGAGGATACTGGCGAAAGCGCGTATTATCTAAGTTCCAACCGCAACAAGCATTCTCTTGGCATCGACATGCGCTCTGAAGAGGGTGTCGAGATGCTGAAGGATCTGGCCGCAACAGCTGATGTGGTTATCGAGAACTTCAAGGTTGGTGATCTCGCTCGTAAGGGCCTCGGATATGATGATCTGCGTGCGAAAAATGACCGCTTAATCTACTGCTCCATCACCGGCTTTGGCCAAACTGGCCCTTACTCACATCGTGCAGGTTATGATGCGCTGATTCAGGCTATGGGCGGGATCATGAGCATCACGGGTCTTCCTGAGGATGAAGGCGGCAGCCCGACCAAGATTGGTGTCGGCATTGCTGATGTGATGTGCGGGATGTATGCCTGCAACGCCATTCTGGCCGCGTTACACCACCGCGAGAAAAGCGGTGAAGGTCAGCACATCGACATCTCCTTGCTGGATTGTCAGGTGGCATGGCTAATCAATCAGGGCCTTTCTTATCTGACCGACGGCAACGTCCCGAAACGACTTGGCAACGCGCACCCAACCATCGTGCCTTATGAGACCTTCCCGGCCTCTGACAAGGACTTCATGGTGGCTGTTGGCAACGATGCGCAGTACCAGCGTTTCTGTGAGATTCTGGGGTGCCCTGAACTGAACACTGATCCTCGCTTTGCAACCAACGCTGACCGCGTGCGCAATCGTGCTGAACTGGTGCCTTTGCTGCGTCAGTTCACAATCAAACAAGGTGCCCAGCATTGGACGGATGAGCTTGAGGCTGTTGGCGTTCCGTGTGGTCCGGTGAATGATCTGGCTGGCGTGTTCAGCGATCCGCAAATTCTACATCGTGGTATGAAGATTTCTCTACCACACAAGCAATCTGACGATGGTCAGGTAAGCTTGATTGGTAACCCGATCAATTACAGCAAGACGCCTGTTACATACCGGAAGGCACCGCCGACCCTTGGCGAGGACAGCATTGAAGTGCTGACCAAGTATCTACAAAAAACCAAAGAAGAAATTGACGATCTCGCTGCTCGCGGTGTCGTGTCACTGGGAGATTCATAATTATGCGCGGCGCTGATCTTATTGCTCAAAAACTGCATCAGGCAGGCAGCCAATACGCCTTCGGTATTCCGGGCGGCGAAGTGCTGGCGCTTATGGATGCATTGAACCTTGCTGGCTTAAAATTCAATCTGGTGAAGCACGAAAACGCTGGTGGCTTTATGGCTGAAGGCGCATGGCATGGCCTTGCACGCCAAGGCACGGATGCCCCCGTTGTTTTACTGGCAACGCTTGGCCCGGGTGTCACCAACGCAGTCAACGTGATTGCCAATGCCTTTCAGGATCGCGTTCCGCTGATCTTCCTGACAGGCTGCGTGGATACTGCTGAAGCTGAGACATACACCCACCAAGTGATGGACCATCAGCAACTGCTCCGCCCTATTGTGAAAGCCAGCTTCAAAGCGGCTCCGGGTGCGCTGAATGCCATGATGGATAAGGCAATTTCCATTGCCATGTCTGGTCAACCGGGGCCAGTACACATTGATGTGCCGATTTCCGTTGCTGAAGGTGAAAGCGACGAAACACAGAAGTCGCCAAACTACGGTGTCCGTGCTGCACAGCTGCCATTTGGTGATGTGCTGGAGCAGGCGCGTGATTTGCTGGGGGCTGCTCAGCGTCCCATCGCAATTGCCGGTGTTGATGCCGTCAACGTAGATGCTGGCAATGAGATTGAGGCCTTCTGTGAGGCCTATCAGATCCCGCTGATCACCAGCTACAAGGGCAAAGGGCTTATCCCTGAAGGCCACAGGCTTTCGCTGGGTGGCGCAGGTTTGTCACCTAAAGCCGACAATAGCCTGATGCCTTTGCTGGCTGATGCGGACCTTGTTGTTCTCATTGGCTACGACCCTATTGAGATGCGTGTGAACTGGCGCAATCCGTGGAGTGAAGAGACATCGGTTATTGAGCTGACACCTGTGCTGCGCAGCCATGGCATGCACCATGTGAGTCATACGTTGGAAGGCGATGTGAAACCGACCCTGATGGCTCTGACGCCAGAAGATGAGGCAAGTCTTGATCCAGAGGAGAGCGACTGGCTTCGTGATCGTATCGCACCAGCCAAAGACAAGCTGAAGGCTGACTTTTGTGCTGAAGAGAGCGGCTGGGGCCCTGCCACTGTGTTTCATGGCCTTCGTGAAGCCTTGCCGGAGACCACCGTTGCGACTGCCGACAGTGGTGCTCACCGCATACTTGTAAGTCAGATCTGGGAGAGCCACTCCCCACGCACCATGCTGCAGAGTTCTGCGCTTTGTACGATGGCATGTGCCTTGCCGCTTGGCATCGGGCATAAGATGGCAAAACCGGAAGATCCGGTTGTTGTGTTTGTAGGTGATGCCGGTCTGGAGATGGGTCTTGGTGATCTGGCGGTTCTGCGAGATATGCAGGTGCCGTTTATTGTCTGCGTGCTGGTCGACGAGAGCTTGTCTCTGATTGAGCTGAAGCAGCGCGCGAACCAGAACCCTAATCTGGGCGTGGACTTCTCTGCGACCAACTTCCCTGCACTTGCTGACGCTTATGGCGGGCATGGTGTTTGGGTGGATGATGCAGAGAGCCTGAAGAAAGAAGCAAAGGCAGCGCTGGAGCGCGATACCTTCACTGTTCTTGCTTGCCGCATTGACCGCAGAGCCTACGACGGAAAATTATAGAGGCATTCGCCTTTTCGAGTGTGTCGCAGGAAAGGTGACACACTCTTTTTTGATTTCTAAAGAGTGCCTCAGGTGTTGTCTGTGGCACGGTCTGCAATGCGCTGGAAGATCACATCCAGTTCCTCGCTCAGTGAGACCAGATCCTCAGAGGCTGTGGCTCGGTAAGGCTGGAAGACAAAGCTCGGCGTCTTCCATGACAGCGTTGCTGTGCCATCCGGATTTTCCGTCAGATAGAAGCGAACTGGCGCCTCAATACCTGCCTGCACACTTGCTGCCAGCATACGGCGCGCAAAGTCATTGCGGAACACACCAATCACGTAGTTGCCCGGGATTTCGAAGCCGTTTGCTTTAGCGCCCCGAGAGGCACTTGCCATGCTGACGAGCAGCATGTCTTCTTCGCGAATGGCTTTTTTCAGGGAGTCCAGCAGTTCATCAATCGCCATGGAGGTTTCGACAACCCGCCAGCCATTGCGCGGCAGCACCTTGCCCTGCTGTGCCTGCTCTGTAGTGATTTGGGCCTGGGATGGTTGAAAAGCGGCCATAACAAACATCAATGTTCCAACAAAGCCAAGCATCCCCGTTAGGAGTTTCATGGTTCAATCCTTTTCGTAATGAAATGAGTTTAAAAGCGGGAGTTGAACAGGCTGTTGTTCAAGCTCCCTTGATTTTAATTGGCCAAGTTTTAGTCGTTTCCGGCAGCTGGCTTCTATTTCGCGGTAACAGGTGCAGGATCCATTCCGATCAAATGGCGGACACGGGTTCCAACCATGGACCCGGCAAAGGCGAAAACGAGCCACAACCATCCATGTATGGAGCCAGAGGTTATACCCCCGAGATACGCCCCAATGTTGCATCCGTAAGCAAGGCGCGCACCGTAGCCGAGCAAGAGGCCTCCGACCACTGCAGTTCCAGCATCTCTAAGATTAATTTTTTTCACCGGATTGAACTTTCCGGCCAGTCCAGCTGCAATCAGAGCCCCGAGCACAATGCCGAAGTTCATGACAGATGTGGAATCGGCAAAGACAGATCTTTTGATCGCACCAACCTGCCATTGCCAGTAAGGCCAGGTCTCTACCGGGATACCAATGGCATAGAAAAACTTTGCGCCCCAGAGTGCGAAGCCGGATGTTACGCCCCACGGGCGCTGCAGCACAATGAACGTAAGAACGCAAACCAACGCCAAGATCAACGCACCCAGAACATACCCCCATTGCCCCTGAAAGAACCCGGTGGTTTTACGGGATTTCTCCAGTTCACCCCATTGTTTTTTCTCGAGAAACACCGAGAATATCGCAAAGGCGACAAGTGGCAAAATGGTAATCAGAAGCGCGGGGACGACCCCATAGCCACGCACAAGCGAAAATGCCGGTAATCTTGGAAGAGAATTCCAGAATGAAAGATGCGCTGTTGCAATTACGCTGCCCAAAATGAAGAAAGCAAGGGTGATCACCATGCGTGATGAGCCGCCTCCAACAGTGAACAATGTGCCTGATCCACAGCCTCCGCCGAGCTGCATTCCGACGCCAAAAATGAATGCTCCGACAGCTGCTCCAACACCGAATGGAAACACGAAGCCACCGGTGCGTATTCCGATGTCTGGCCCGTATTGGAGGAGTGGGAAACTTATTAAACAAACCAATGAGATAAGAAGGAATTGAGCACGAAGGCCCTGCCCTCTTCGCTGGATGACAATACGGCGCCACGCAGCCGTAAATCCGAAGCTCGTATGGTACAGCGCAACGCCTGCCAGAGCACCAATCAAAGCAGCGCCAAAAACACGCCAGCCGTTGTTCTGGAGTCCCAATAGAGCAACACCGGCCAACGCGACCAGCGCACCGATGACGATTACAGATTGCGGTGATTGAATCTGTTGATCGATTTTTGTTTGTTGATAGCTACTCGTATTCGCCATGAATTCGCCACGTACTTAGTCTCTCTTGGAGTAAGGACATTACACAGTGGGGACTAACTAGAAAATCAAGAAGCAGTGAACACTATTTCATCCAACAAACAGAAGATTATCACAAGGTAATAAATACAAGTATAATAGAACTTAATACCTAAAATCTTACTTATTATCACTATTAATAATAGTAGGTTTTTACAAGCAAGCTTCTATTTGACGCATATTTTTTCTTAGTGAATAGAATAGTGTTTTCTATTTCTTCATGAGGGTGAACTATATTTTCTACATAAACAAAGCTTGCTGATATTAAACACCATTTTGTGTGTTGAACGTCATCGCCAGTTTTGAAAGGGTTCTGATCAACAGATTTCCTGGCAGACCTGTGTCGTTAGTAATGTAAACCCAATGGCTTATCTCATAAGCGATTGCACATTGCACGAAATACCGGTCGCCTCAACCACGGGTCGCATCCATGCGCATTGATGACCAGTTCGAATACACGGTAACACTCTCCGATAAGAGTGCATTAACACACTGGAACAACACTATTCTTGCGTTTCTGGCACATAGTGCTGCAACGCCGGAGCATCTTGCGAAAACCCTGGAGGCCGATCCAGACTTCGCTCTGGCTCAAGCCGCGCGTGGACTGTTCTGCCTACTGCTTGGCAGACGCGAAATGACAGCAACTGCTTTTGAAGCTTACGCAATTGCTGATAAATGCCGTAGAGATACACAGATTACAGACCGTGAAGAAGCTGTGGTTGAGGCTTTGAATGACTGGCTTCAGGGTGCACCGACCAAATCAGCAGACCGCCTTGACGAATTGCTTCTTAAGTACCCACGCGATGCATTCCTTCTGAAGCTCGTCCACGCTATTCGCTTCGTTCTTGGCCAACCATCCCGCATGCGCTCCTCGATTGAAGGTGTGATTTCGTCTTACGAAGACGATCATGTTGCAAAGGGCTATGTGCACGGCTGCTACTCCTTTGCTCTGGAAGAGACTGGTGATTTTGAGCGGGCTGAACGGATCGGCAAGGAAGCCGTTGCATTTCAACATGATGACGCCTGGGGCTTGCATGCCGTTGCCCACGTGCTGGACATGACGGGTCAGACCGAAGAAGGCATCAAATGGCTTGATGACCAGCCAAAAGCCTGGGAACACTGCAACAACTTTGGCTATCACGTATGGTGGCACCTTGCGCTGCTGCACCTTGATCGCGGTAATGTTGAGCGTGTTTTCGAGCTCTATGACCAAAAGTTCCGTAAGGATCACACGGACGATTATCGCGATATTTCCAACGCAGCTTCCATGCTGGTTCGCCTTGAGCTTGAGGGCATCAAGGTTGGTAACCGCTGGGAAGAGCTGGCAAATATCAGCGAAAAACGCATTGATGATTCCTGTAATGTTTTCGCAGACTTGCACTACATGCTTGCTCTGCTGGGAGACAACCGCCGTCAATCATCTGATCGCCTGCTGACAAGGATGCGCACTTTTGGGGAACAAGACACCAACGAGATGGGCCTTGTAACCAAAACAGCAGGTTCTCCAACAGCATCTGGCTTGATGCAGTTCAAGAACGGCAACTTCTTCAGCGCTTACCACCACCTCGCAGAAGCACGTCCGTTGTTGCGTACCGTTGGCGGTAGTCATGCGCAGCGAGATGTATTTGAACGTCTCACAATCGAAGCTGCTTTGCGCGCTGGCCTCTGCCAGGAAGCAAAGCGGATGATTGATGAGCGTACACGCCTGAGAGGCGGGTCAGACACTTATGGTGAAACCCGCATGGCTCAAGCAACCCGCATGACGGAAGCCACCGACCTCATGCAAAGTGAACACCTAAGATTCCGTATGGGATAAATGGAGGTGCAGCTTCGGGGGATTTCGGAGCTGCATTTCATCTTTTATAGTTTTTAGTTTCAGAGACACCGTGAACAAGCACAGTATACCGCCGACCCCTATGAAAACGGCCAGCCGACCAAGAGATCCTCGCCTCGATTTTTTTCGAGGGATCGCAATGTTCATCATCTTCATAGCCCACCTTCCTGCAAACGGGTGGGCTCTTTGGATTCCGGCGCGTTTCGGGTTCTCCGATGCAACCGAGATATTTGTGTTCTGCTCTGGCATGGCCTCCGCGATTGCCTTTGGGCGCGTCTTTGAACTGCATGGCCTGGTTATGGGCAGTGCGCGTGTTCTTTACCGCGTCTGGCAAGTTTACTGGGCTCATATCTGCCTGTTTCTCGCCGTTGCGGGCATGCTTGCCTTCCTGCAAATCAATGGCTGGACCAGCGACGATTATGTCGGGAAGCTGAACCTTTGGCATTTCTTTGAAGATCCGATCTTCCAGCTGCCGGGCTTGCTGACACTTACCTATGTGCCGAACTACTTCGATATTCTGCCAATGTATCTGGTGATCCTAGCAATGTTGCCAGTCATCATGATCGCCTATTACAAGGCCGGACGAGGTGCAGTTGCCGCACTCATCATCGCATTCTGGCTAATCGCAACCTTCCGATTGGTGGATTTTCCTGCTGAGCCATGGTCTGATCGCCGCTGGTTCTTCAATCCGTTTGCATGGCAGTTGCTGTTCTTTACTGGATTTGCCTTCATCAAAGGCTGGCTTCCGGCTCCCCCAGTCAAGAAACGTCTATTGTTCCTGAGCGCTTCGATTATCATTCTTACAATTCCGTTCGCTTACTTCCGCATTCTCAACGAAGTGCCGGAGCTCCGCAGAATTGCAAATGATATCAGTGACCTCACCGTGAAATCCGAGATGGGCATCCTGCGCTACATCCACTTCCTTGCCCTTGCCTATGTGGCGTGGGTGGCTGTTGGAGAAGGCGGGCAGCGCCTGCTTATGGGCGGTTTTGGCGGTAAAGTTGTTCGGGTTATCAAGAAAGTAGGCCAGCAGTCTCTCGCTGTTTTCCTAGCCAGCCTCATTCTTGCACAAGGCATCGCAATCTTCCGAGATGAACTCGGCTTGAAAGGCACAGTCACAGGTGGCGTCATGGCAAACTTGCTTGGTTTCGCTGGCTTGATCGCCGTCGCCTATACCGTGGCATGGTTCAAAGGTGAGCCATGGAGAAAGCCAAAGGAAAAGCCAGCTTCCTAGCTTTCCCCGTTCAAGAGAGAATGTGAAATCAAAAAAAGCCGGTCGCGTATCGTTACGCGACCGGCTTTTTCTTGGCAGTCTGGAAACTCCCTTCAGGCCGCTTTTTTATCGTGTGGCCGCAGCTCGGTTTGCTTTGGCAAGCTCCAACTCTACACGGCGTTGTTCTTTGTTAAGGCCTTGCAGCTCAAGCGGTGTTTTCTTTTCTTCAGGCAATGCCCAAAGTCCAGAATGCTTGAAGTACATACCAAGCACTGGTTTTGAGGTGATCATCGCAAATGGGATTGTCAGCAAAGGTCCGAGGATTACCGGAAGCAGTAACCACGTATCCGCAAAGGTGTAGTCCATCATCCAGATAACGCCGCAAAGGCCAAAAAGAGTTTGCGGCCAGAACTTCTCCGCTGCGAGAAGGAATAGAATGCCATGAGGTTGTCTTTCCTGCCCTCCCCATTGCGTTTTTCGGCCTGCGAACAGTTGCGCAATAAAGATGCTGTGCGCGATTGCCATTACAGGCGCTAGCAGCATGGAATAGACCAGCTCGAAGAATGCACTGACAGATACCGAGAAAAAGCCGCCATACTCCCGGCGTTCACTCCTGACGGACAAGATATGGGCAAGCGTCGCCAATTTGGGTGCAAAGACCATGCTCATGATTACCACGATCAGAATCGTGCCGTAAAACGGGTCGAATGCTACTGTCTCAGGAGCAGAAACAGATGCAGTTAGGATCGCCATTGCAATGAAAACGAGCCATGCCGGCGAACCAGCAAACATGAGGATTGCAAGGCCGAGTTGGATCCGTCCCAGCAGCTTAAAACCAGGCTCTCGGAGCAATTTAAAGTACTGAAGGTTTCCGTGACACCATCGCAGATCTCTACGGATAAATTCGATCAGGTGAGGTGGGTTTTCTTCATAGCTGCCACCTTCGACCGGCCATACACGCACTTCATAGCCTGCATCAGCCATCATCGCAGCTTCAACTTGGTCGTGGCTGAGGATCGGTCCACTTAATGCGTCATTTCCCGGCAAGGGCTCCAACATACAGAATTGTGTGAACGGCTTTATGCGAAAGATTGCATTGTGCCCCCAATAAGGGCCTGACGAGCCTTGCCACCACGCTGCACCAAGTGTGTAGGAACGCATTCCCAAGCGCATGCCCCACTGGAAAACACGGGTAAAAAACGAACTGGTTGAGAGGCCCAGAACAAGTGTCTGCAAAATACCGAGGCGAGGATTTGCATTCATTTTGCTTACGAGGTGGCACAAGGATTCAGCAGAGAGGAAGCTATCGGCATCCAGCGTAACTGCATATTCATGCCGAGCACCCCAGTTGCGGCAGAAATCTTCGACATTTCCTGCTTTGAAGCCAGTATTCTTCTCACGTCTGCGATAAAACACTTCAATCCGATTTTGCCACCTTGCTCGCAGCAGCGAGAACTCCCGCATTTCTTGCCGGATATGCTCAGAGTCATTGCTATCACTCAAAATGTAGAGAGCAAAGCCGTTGAGTTTTTCCAGACGGTCCAGATCTTGCAGCATCGCTTCCAGCTTGGCTGCAACTTCAGGCGAGTCTTCGTTTCGCACGCAGGAAAGCAAGGCGGTTTGCTTGTTTTGTAAAGGTTTTTTCAGGTCAAGAGTACCCAGAGGCGTCCCGGCGTATACCTGAGCCGTGGAATTTGATGAAAACCTCATGAGCGTCAAGCCAATGACAGCATGCCAGAAGCCAATGATAAGCCATGGTAAGGTTACCAGAAATGCGAGAAGCATCACGACTTTTGAAAGGGCAAAACCGCCCAGAAACAGCGTTAAAACCATGATGGTTGTCAACGCTGCGAAAGAGGTTAGAACGAGCCCTCCAAAGATCAGCCTGCGCCTGAATAAGCGCTTATTTTCCTGATGCTTGTCGATGATGTTGGTGGAGAGCAGCTGGTCAACAAGACTAGTGCGGGCGTTCTCTACAGGAACCCGTGATTGTTTTGTCATGTCCTACCCAAATTATTATTGTTTTTAGAGGCACCTACATTTCTGCTAGTTTCCTTTGTTCACGTTTCCCTAGAGTATATTTGTGAAAACTTAGCAATCCGGGGAGCGCGTTTCTTGTCTGACATAGCCAGAGCGCTTTGGTACACTGCGCCTCAAACCATTGAAATAAGAGAGGAAAAACTCTCTAAACCATCTGGTAACCGTGTTTACTTAAAAACTCATGCTTCTGCGATCAGCCGAGGTACGGAGGCCATTGTCTTTCGTGGTGATGTGCCAGTGAGCGAGCGTGAGCGGATGATCGCTCCGTTTCAGGAAGGGACCTTTCCCTTTCCCGTTAAGTACGGCTACGCAAACGTTTCTGAAGTGATTGAAACAAAAGATGATTTAAAAGCAGGGCAGCGCGTTTTTTCTCTTTTCCCGCATCAAAGCAACTTTCTGCTTTCCGCAGACGCGCTCTATCTTATCCCTTCTGATTTGCCGAGCACCCGCGCCACATTGGCAGCAAATATGGAAACAGCGCTGAATATCATGTGGGATGCTGCTATTCTGCCGTGCTCCAATGTTGCCGTTGTTGGCGCAGGCACTGTTGGCTCGCTTGTTGGATATCTTTGCGCTCGCATCGCAGGTGCGCACGTGACCATGATCGACGTCAACCCGAAGCGGCAGGATATTGCAGACGAGTTTTCATGCACATTTTCTTTGCCGGAAGTTGCTCCAGAAAATCAAGACGTTGTCGTGCATTGCAGCGCCTCTGAATCTGGCTTGAACACCGCAATCCGAATTGCGGGGAGAGAAGCCAGAATTGTGGAAGCATCCTGGTATGGCTCACGTCCTTCCGGTCTTGTTCTTGGCGGTAGTTTTCACAGTCAGCGCCTGAGCCTTATCTCGTCTCAAGTCGGTCAGGTTGCTCCCATCATGAGGCCGCGCTGGACGCATCGCAGGCGTATGGAAGCAGCAATTTCTCTTCTAAAAGACGAGGTATTGGATACCTTGCTCGCGCCTCCCATCGAATTTGAAAAAGCACCGAAGGATCTGAAAGACGTTCTTTCAGGCAAGAAAGATACTTTATGCCAACCCATTGTTTACTCTTAATTTTACAAGGATTTTGAGATGTATTCAGTTGAGATCAGCAACCACATTATGATCGCACACAGCCTGAAGGGAGAGGTGTTTGGTCCTGCCTCGCAACTTCATGGCCTTACTGCACACGTTCATGTCGCTATCTATGCGGAGGAACTGGACGAGAACGGGATTGTCATCGACATTGGCAATGCGCTTGATGTGCTGGCAGAGATCCTGCATCCGTTCAACTACAAGAATCTTGATGACCTTCCTCAATTCAGGGGGCGAAACACCACAGTCGATTTTCTCTGTAGCTACATTTACCAGCGCGTGTGCGATGCTGCCTATCTACACAAACTTGGCCGCGAACCGGGCGAACTTAGCAAGGTACGCGTTTCAATTTCCGAAAACCCTAACGCTCGTGCGTCTTATGAGGCGCCGTTGACTGCATCCGAGGCCCATGAGTAATTTACATCCTTCTTCAGGCCAGACAGCAGAAGCAACTGCAAGATCTTGCTATTTTATCTTTACGGGTGATCTGAACACACCAACAGGTGGTTATCGATATGATCGTGAAATCATTCGAGGACTGCAGAAACACGACTGGAATGTCTCACTCATTAGCCTTGAGGGTACCTTCCCGGTCCCATCTGAGGTCGACAAAAAACTAGCACTTGAAGCCGTTGATGAGATTGAGCACTCAGCTTTGATCATCGTGGATGGTTTGGTGCTTGGGACTTCACCCGACTTAGCGCAGCGTATCGCTGAACGCTCTGGCCTCATTGCATTGGTTCACCATCCACTGTTTCTGGAAAGTGGGATCGAACCTCAACTGGCAAAAGCACTCCGCGCGGCAGAGACGGAAGCTCTTACATTCGCAAAACATGTGATTGTGACCAGTCCTTCAACACAGAAAACGCTTGTCTCTCAAATGAACGTTCCAGCGGAGAAGATCAGCATTGTTGTGCCGGGTATTGATCGGCCAACTACTGCGGAGATCGCTGCAATCCCAAGGGAAACTCTGGCAGCCCCAAAGTTGCTTTGTGTAGGTTCGTTGGTACCGAGAAAAGGACAACTGCACTTAGTGGAAGCACTGGGTCAATTGAAGCATCTGGACTGGCATCTGGATCTTATTGGAGAAACACGGTTTGATCCTGAATATGCAAGCCAAGTGCGATCACAGATCAAACGCCATGATCTTACTGATCGCATTCGCGTTCATGGAGGCATTCCTAAAGCTGAATTGACCGGGTTCTATCAGTCAGCGGACATCTTTGTACTCCCCACATACTATGAGGGATACGGGATGGCTTTTGCGGAGGCTATGAGTTTTGGGCTCCCAATTATTGCGAGTGGCGAAGGAGCTGTCGCGTCTACAGTTCCACCTACAGCCGGTTTTCATGTCGGTGCGGGCGACCCTCTAGCTCTAAGCAAAGCCATTGAAACACTTCTTCAAAACAAAGATTTACGCTCTCAACTTTCAACTGGAGCCCTTGCTGCTGCTCGTGTGTTGCCAGAATGGAGTGACAGCGCAAAAGCCTTTGCTTGCACATTGGAGGCTCACAGGTGAGTGGATTTTCCTCTGAATGGCTCTCATTACGCCGCAAAGCAGACCGACGTGCGCGCAACAAAGACGTTATGAAAAAGTTCTGTAGCTGGCTGGTAGAGCATGCACCTAAGAGTGGCCCACTCCGGCTCATTGATGTGGGCGCTGGAACGGGCTCCTTTCTGCAAGATCTGGCAGAGCATATTGATTCAAACAGGGAGCAGGTGTGGTTACTGATCGACAACGATCCCGAACTTCTAAAAGTTGCAAAACGCATCTCTCCTCCGTTACCTCATACGAGAACGAAAACGGATGTTTGCGAACTGACTGATGCTGGGTCACTGGATATTCTGGAAGGGCATCATGGAGTTGTTACTTCAGCCTTTCTGGATCTTGTGAGTGCAAACTGGCTGGATAGCTTTGTTGCCCGTATGCGTCAGCTAAAACTTCCGTTTCTTGCAGGGCTTTCGTACAACGGTATCCTGCTAAGCAAACCGCACCACCCAACAGACCGGCTTATCCAGCGGGCATTCAATCAGCATCAGGCAACGGACAAAGGTTTTGGCTCCGCGCTAGGGCCACTTGGAGGGTTTCATGCTCGTGAGCGATTGCTTAAGGCAGGTTACACCTGCTTTACTGGACGCTCTGACTGGGTGTGCGCGCCTGAAGATAATGCTTTGCAGCTGGAGCTGATTAAGGGCTGGGCCGAAGCAGCACGCGAAGTTGGGGTATCTGATGCAATCGTAGATGACTGGCTGGAATATCGTCTAGCAGCCCTTGGCAAAGGTAAGTCACAATTACAAGTCGGGCACGTTGATATTGTAGGCCTCCCTCCTCATTGAGGCCATGAAGGCCAACACTCCCAGCGCCCTTAATTAGAGGCCTACATTCTTCAACATCAATGCCTGTGTGAGCATGAAGAGGCGTGGGCAGCGAATTTCCTGTTTGTCGTAGAGCCTATGCAATTCTTGGAATGACAACTCGACAACTTCAATATCCTCATCTTCATCCAGATCACGACCTTCGATATTTAGATCACCGGATGTGTATTCAGCGAGGAAGAAATGCGCCCGCTCGGCAAGACGTGCGGGATTGATGAAGACATTCGCAATCTTGTTGAGATTGGTGAGCTGACAGCCGAGTTCTTCCTGAGCTTCACGTACACATGCTTCTTCTATGGATAGATCGCTGATCTCGATTCCGCCAGCGCATGCCTCCAGGATAACCTCTTCCTCCATGATGTAGGGCGCTACACGAAGTTGCTTGACGAGCAGGACGGTTTTCGCGTGGGGGTCATAAGCCAGCACAGCGATTGAATCACCGTAAACCCAAACCGGATCTGTCGTGATGTGCTCGCGTCCATCTTCGTGAACAACACGCACTTCAACTTCCTCAATCCGCCCTTTAGCTTCCAAAAGGGTGGTGCGTCTGATGAGCTCTAGCATGCGTGTGTCCTTATTCGGAAATTCACGCAAGTTTATACGAGTACTTATTGGTGAAAGGAAATGCTTTTCAACTCACCGCAAAAATTAATTGTTCAAGCTCAGATCTGCCAGCATATCAACACCCAAAGGATGCCAAGTGACATCGGGGCGAATAGCTTGCGCGAGATAATCGATCGCAGGCAACTGAAGGCCTCTTGGTCCTGATCCGATGATCAATGGGGCGATCATCAAGTGAAGACGATCGATCATTTTCAGCTCGATAAAGCGAGACAACGTCCAAGCGCCACCTTCAACAAGGATGCATCGAAACTCTCGCAGTGCATGCCGGATTTCAGCACAGGACAGACGGCCTTTTGCGTTCGGTTGTAGCTGGAAGCATTCCACTCCATCAGGGTAACGCGCATGGGCATCTGTTCGGGTAATCACAATGCGGCGTGCATCCGTATCCTGCAGAAGCGTACTGTCGCGCGGCATACGGCCATAAGGGTCGATGACAATGCGTGCGGGGTGACACCCGCTGACATGCCTGACCGTGAGCTGAGGGTTGTCTGCAACCGCTGTTCCCACACCCACCACAACAGCATCACATAGTGCCCGTAGGCGGTGAAGATGGATCAGCGCTTCAGAGCAACTCACATAATTGGAGTCTCCGGTGACCGTTGCAATGCGTCCATCAACTGACTGCCCCAGCTGACCAATAACGAACTGCTTTTGCGCCATGCAAAGAGGTGCGAACACGCTGCCATAGCCTTGCAGGTCCGGCGCACGCCTCTCCACTGAGGCTGCCAAAACCTCCTGCCATTCTTCCGGAGACAAGGTGCCCGGTGGTTGTTCCAGTGGCTTTTCGCAGGTCAACTGAGAATTATTCGGATGATCTTGCAGATGTATTGGTGTTGTGTGGCCCCTGTCCATCAAGCCCCCTTGTTTTACCGAGTTCACAGCTCACCTCACCTAAGGTTAGCCTAGTGGTAACGAACCTTGATTAATCTGTCGATCAGGAGATTGCAGGGGCTCTTCAGGATCCTCTGGGATTATCAGGAGAATAGAGCATGGCCTATCAAGTTGCCGGGTATTCAGTCATGGCAAAGACGTATCATTGGATCGTCGCCATTCTGGTCCTAATAATGGTTCCGATGGGACTGGTGATGACGGATCTGGGGCCTGGTGCCCTTCAAAATACGCTCTATTTCTACCACAAAAGCATCGGTATCCTGCTCTTCCTGCTTGTGGTTCTGCGCCTTCTCCAACATTGGATCACTCCCGCTCCGCCACCGCCTGCCTCTCTTGCACCAGTGCTTCGGATCGTCTCACGTTCAGTACACGGGTTGCTCTATCTCGTACTGATTGCAAACCCGATCCTGGGCTGGGTAGGGCTCTCTCTATACGGAGCACCTATGCCATTTTTTGGCTTGTTTGATCTGCCGAGTATCGTTCCGCAAAATCGTCCAGTTTCAGAAAGCGTTCTGGATTTCCACGCGACTGTTGGTGTTGTGTTTGCATGGTTGATCACGCTTCACATTTTGGGTGCGCTCTATCACTGGCTTATCGCTAAAGATGGGATTATTGAGCGGATGACAACGGCGCCCTATCAGAAGCCTAAAGAGTAATTTTGCAGTGCTGCGCATTTTTCACGCAAGCCTTTAAGGTCTTCAATACCTCGTCAATCGACGCACACAACATGCCGTTGGATAGCTCTGGGCGCTTGAGCATTGCAACAGGTATCTGTAGCTCACGAGCAGCCTTTACTTTACCGTAGGACGCAGATCCACCGCTGTTTTTGCTGATGAGCCAGTCTACTTTCAGCACCTTGAAAAACTCGGCCTCTTCGAGCCAGTTTTCATTGGGCAGTCCTTCAATGTACTCCGCGTTTGGAAGCATTTCACTATCACTCGGGCGTTTTAAAGTACGGATTACAAAAGTCAGATCTGGGCGTTGTTTTAGTGGTGCAGCAATCTTGGCACTGGCAGCAAAAAAGACCTTCGCGTTGGGTGGAATCAAGCTCAATGACTCTTCAACGTTATCTGCCGAATACCAAATATCATCATTGGCTTGCTCCCAAGCAGCTCGTTCAAAACGGAGCAACGGAATCGCAAGATGTCTTGTTGCTTCGACCGCATTGCAGGATATTTGAGCGGCATAGGGGTGGGTTGCGTCGACTACGGCAGCAATGCCCTGAGTTTGCAAGTAGTTTGAGAGACCATCGGCGCCACCAAAGCCTCCGGTTAGTATCGTCACTGACAGATCTGCTGGATTTTTGGTTACGCCTGCAAGTGACGCGATGACTTCGTACTCGGTATTTGCAACCAACACACCAATCAGCTTTCTGGCTTCTTGTGTGCCTGCGAGCACGAGGATTTTGGACCTCTCCAACATCAAAACTGCTCCAGTTTTGCAGGTTCTTTCGCTGGGACATGACCCAATACCTGACCTTGCCGATCGACCACGATAATCTCGACACTCACTGGAGCTCCGCGAAGGATGTTTAAGGCCGCACGCTGTGCTCTCTGCGCTATGACCTCTCCTATATGAATGTTTTCAGCAGCAGCTTTCTGAGCAATATGAGAGACTAAATTTGCCCTTCTTGTTTCCTCAAGGAGCTCTTTCGAAGCTCCGGCATGATCCAGCACATCTGCGAGGGCATCAAAATCGACTGCGGAGCGGGCTGAATGCAGGTCCATAGTGCCTTGTGCAAGCTTCGTCAGCTTTGCAATTCCACCGGAAATCGTTAGTTTCCGAACAGGGTGCGCGCGCAGATATTTGAGCAGGCCACCCGCGAAGTCTCCCATATCAAGATAAGCCTGTTCGGATAAATCAGGGTAGTAGGCACGCAGCACATCTTCTGAGGTTGCTCCTGTTGCAGCTGCGACGTGGGTCAAGCCAGTGGCACAGGCAACGTCTACACCGCGATGAATAGATGCTATCCAGGCAGCACAGGAAAACGGGCGGACAATGCCTGTTGTACCAAGGACGGAAAGGCCACCGACAATACCCAGGCGCGGGTTCATGGTCTTTTCAGCCAGCTCTTCGCCATTTTGGATGGATATCTCAACATCTACAGCAAGAGCTACGCCATGATCATCTGCCACTTGTTGCAGCTCACGGGTCATCATTTGGCGAGGCACGGGGTTGATTGCAGGCTCACCAACCGGGATCGGCAGACCGGGTTTCGTGACCGTTCCAACTCCAGAGCCAGCGATAAAGCGAATTCCGGCAACCGTTGGATTGGGGGTCACTTTGGCCTGAATGAGCGCTCCGTGGGTTACATCAGGATCATCACCAGCATCCTTGATGATGGCGGCTGAGGCAGAGTTCTCACTCAATTTCTCAAAGGCGAGTGCGAAGGATGGCGTATCACCACGAGGCAAGGTGATGCTGATCGGGTCCGGAAAATCTCCAGACAACAAAGCTGCATACGCTGCCTTTGCCGCAGCGGTTGCACAGGCGCCTGTTGTCCAGCCTGTTCTAAGTTTTTTTTGCCCAGTTTCAGCCATCCGGCGACTATACAGATTTAGCGGGATATACCAAGCAGAAGGCTTTGGACTTCCAATTGGTTTCCAATTAAATTGCTAGGCAAAATCACATAAATCATGAGACCCACTTGTTTGATATCTCTCTCCCCCACTTTGAATTTCCGGTGCTTGAAGCTGGATGGGTTTGGTTGGCTGGAGCAGGACCTGGTGACCCCGGCCTGCTGAGCTTACATGCTTTGAATGGCCTGCAGCAAGCGGATGTCATTGTCTATGACGCACTGGTGGATGAGCGAATACTTCAATTTGCGGGAGACGGGGCGGAAATCATCTATGCTGGCAAGCGCGGTGGCAAGCCTTCCCCCAAGCAGTCAAGTATCTCGATTAAGCTGGTGGAACTTGCGAAATCCGGCAAACGTGTCATGCGCCTAAAAGGTGGAGACCCGTTTGTGTTTGGCCGCGGTGGAGAGGAAGCTCTAGCACTGGTGGATGCAGGTGTTCCCTTCCGTATTATTCCCGGCATCACAGCTGGTGTTGGCGGGCTGGCATATGCTGGGATTCCATCTACCCACCGAGGGATTAATCAAGCGGTTACGTTCCTTACAGGTCATGACCAAAATGGGGTTGCGCCAGACGAGCTCGACTGGGATGCTCTTGCCAAAGGATCACCCGTGATCGTGATGTACATGGCGATGAAGCATATTTCTCTCATTACTCAGAAGCTTATGAATGGTGGCCGATGTACGACCGAACCTGTTGCTGTCATCTGCAATGCCACACAGCAGACCCAACAGGTACTGGAAACAACGCTTTCTGCTTGCGCTGAGGATATTGCAAGTTGTGGCCTAAAGCCGCCTGCGATTGTTGTCGTCGGTGAGGTGGTGAATCTGCGTGAGCAACTGAACTGGATTGAGCCTGCTCTTGCACGCACCTCACAACCCTCTCAAATGAAAGAAGAACCTGCCCTATGACTATTGCGAAGGGTTTCGTCATTGCCGCGCCGTCTTCCGGGTCTGGAAAGACAACGATTACACTGGCGCTGTTGCGTGCTCTTCGTGATACCGGACTTCGTATTGCCTCTGGCAAGTCGGGACCAGATTATATTGATCCGGCTTTCCACAGCGCCGCTTCCGGGCGGCCATGCCTCAACTACGACGCCTGGGCAATGTCATTGGCGCAACTTTCGCTCAACGCCACAGAACAGGACAAACACTCTGACGTTGTGGTTGTTGAGGGAGCTATGGGGCTCTTTGACGGTGCTGCCGATGGCTCAGGCTCTGTTGCTGAACTAGCAGTTCATCTGGGGCTGCCGGTTATTCTGGTGGTGGATTGCAAGTCTCAGGCGCAATCGGTTGCTGCCCTTGTCCATGGCTTCCTTACGTATCATCCACACTGTCATATCAAAGGTGTCATTCTCAACCGTGTGGGTTCTCCACGTCATGAACGCATTTTGCGGCGAGCATTGGAACCGTTGAATGTCATTGTGTTGGGTGCGTTTTATCGCTCTAAGAAACTGGAACTACCGGAACGCCATTTAGGGCTTGTGCAAGCCAGTGAGCGAGAGGATTTGGAAGAATTTCTAAATGCTGCTGGCGAGGTTGCTACTGAAAGTGTAGATGTGCCGGCTTTGATGCGCCTTGCAAAAGTGCTTGCTATTCCTGCCCGGGAAAACAAGGAGCTTACGGGTATTTCTCATTTACCACCGCTTGGGCAACATATCGCGATTGCAAAGGATATTGCCTTTGCATTCAACTATGAGCATCTGCTCAGTGATTGGCAGAAGCAAGGCGTTACGCTTTCCTTCTTCTCTCCCTTAGCGAACGAAGAGCCTTCAGCAAATGCTGATGCAATATTCCTGAGTGGTGGGTATCCAGAACTTCATGCAGAGCAGTTGTCTCAAGCAGAGACCTTTAAGCGCGGAATAAAATCTGCAGCAGCTGCAGACAAACTCATTTATGGTGAGTGTGGTGGCTACATGGTACTTGGTGAAGCCCTGACTGATAAAAGCGGGCAGTCTCATGAGATGCTTGGTTTGCTGCCGATTGAAACCAGCTTTGCGAAGAGAAAACTGCATTTAGGCTATCGTAAACTGAAAGCAACTGATGCCGCAAAATCTGCTGGTTTCCCTTGGCTCAAACCCTTGGGGGCACATGAGTTCCACTATTCGACACTGACGGTAAAATCAGAGGCACCGTCACTTTTTGACGCTCAGGATGCAGAGCATCACGATCTGGACCCATTGGGCCATATTAATGGACGCGTTATGGGATCTTTTGCCCACGTGGTGGCAGAAAGAAGCGAAGAATGGTGGTCCGCTTCTTCCTGAGCTGATTGGTTACACGGTCACTTTTGTTTTTTTCTTTGGGCGAAGAACGTGAACGTGGTTGGCGTCATAAAGTGCACTGTCACGAAACTCTTTCCCTGCCTTCAAGGCTGGTCCGACAAAAATGAGCGCCGTTCTAGTGATCTTGGAGGCTTTTGCCTTATCGCGAATGTCCGCTAGTGTTCCATGAATGAATGCCTCATCTGGCCAGCCCACGCGGTAGGCGATAATCACTGGACAATCTTCACCGTAAAGCGGTGTTAGTTTCCGGTAGATCTCTCCCAAATTTCTAACACTAAGATGGATTGCCAGCGTGGCGCCAGAGCGGCCAAGCGTTTCCAGATCCTCACTCTCAGGCATACCTGAGGACTTCATCGAGGTTCTGGTGACGATGATGCTCTGTGCGATCTCAGGGATCGTCAACTCGGTTTTCAAGGCAGCCGCAGCCGCAGCGAATGCGGGTACACCTGGAGTTACATCATACTCAATGCCCAGATCATCCAATCTGCGCATCTGCTCTGCTGTGGCACCATAAATAGATGGATCGCCAGAGTGAACTCTTGCCACATCCAGATCATTTTCGTGAGCCTTTGCAATTTCGTCGATGATTTCATCCAGCGTCATGGAAGCTGTATCCATGACTAAAGCATCATCTGGTGCTGCCTCTACAATAGCGGGCGGCACCAATGAGCCTGCATATAGGCAGACTTTACATTTTTCGATGAGCTTGAGCCCGCGCACTGTAATGAGTTCAGGATCACCCGGCCCTGCTCCAATGAAATGAACCCTCACGTTGCTGTCTCCGTTTCTTTCTCTGGTGCATCAATCCTTTTGGCATATCCGCGTGGCGTGTACACAAAATGCAATGACTGGCCATTGCCCCCCAAGCGGCTTTGGCTACATCCCACAATGACCGTGGTCAGCATGTCGACATCATCGACTTGCAGTTCCTTCAGCGTTGTTGTGGTGATGAGCTCATTCTCTCGCCCGATGTTGGATCCAAGAATAACAGGAGTATTTTCTGGACGGTATTCCAGCAGCTTCTCCCGTGCCCAAGCCAATTGCGTACGGCGGCGCTTAGAGACCGGGTTGTAGAATCCAATCACAAAGTCACCGATTGCTGCACCTTCCAGGCGTTGCTGGATGGTTTCCCATGGAGTGAGGAGATCCGACAGCGAAATCGCGCAGAAATCGTGCCCCAGCGGCGCACCAATGCGGTTGCTAAGCGCTATCATTGCAGAGATGCCCGGTGCGGATGCGACCTCAACGCGGCGGGCTGCATCGCTGACGCCACCATTGTCCTGCGAACGGTCTAGTAGTTCGAAGACCAGGGCGCCCATTGCGTAGACACCGGAGTCTCCTGAGCAGACCAGCGCGACGTTGTGGCCCTGTCCGGCTCTTTCGAGGGCAAAGCGGACGCGCTCTTCTTCCGCACCCAATGGAAAGGCGTGTCGTTGTTTGCCTCTGATCAGAGATGAGACGAGATCGAGATAAAGGCCGTAGCCTACAACTTCATCTGCCTCAGCCAACCAGCTGGAGGCTTCTGGCGTACGCCATGCTTCTTGCCCCGGCCCAATGCCGATGACGTGAAGGCGGCCTCTTGCTCTACCAAGTTTCTCGTGTTTCACAGGGACCAACGCTCTGGCGATCGCAACTGTGGCGTTTGCAGTCTTCTGCTTTTCCAGCACGAGTGCACCGGATGCACCGACACCAGCCAATGCAGAGCCTTCACTTACGCCGTGGCACCCAACCTCGGCAAAGACCACGTCAGACGGATTTTGCAGACGATCTCTTTGTTCGTTGAGTTCGTCAGCTGTGAACAGGCGGAAAGGCTTATTGTAGCGAACAGCAAGCTTGTTCATGGCTACCTCATCGGCCTTCAGGTCGATACTCGCGAAAGCTGCGACAGCTCCCATCGAGATGTCTGCCTCTTCCAAGCGTTTTTGAAGGAGCTCATCCAACTCCTCAAGAGAGCACCCTCGGGAACAGCCAAGACCGACAACGTGAGTTTGAGGATGGAACACGAGCTTTCCGTTGTGCCCATCATGTGGCTGCTCGGTTACAACAATTTCCAGTTCGGCATCATCTGCAACAGGAAGGTTGGCTGCCTCCAACCAGTCTGCTTGACCGGAGAGTTTTACGGTGTCACCTGCCAGCATATGCGCCATAACTGACTTGGCATCTGATGGATTGGCGAGCGTCCAGCCTTCTGGTGGATCATCCAGCGCAACACCAAATACAGTATCGCCGGCAGTTGTAATCGCGGCATGCCCTTGCAGGGCCTCTGCAATTTCATGAGTGAGAGCATTGGCGCCGCGATGTCCGCCGAGCAGTGGCACGACGCTTGAACCATCTTCTGACACCGCAATAACAGGGGGTTCGTTACGCTTATCTCCCAAGACGGGCGCGAGTGCACGGATGAGAATCCCCGCAGCACAAATACCGATGATTGGTGTTCCTGACTGAAACAGGGATCGCAGATGGTCCATCGGCTCTGAGAAGGACAGCTGGTAATCTACGTTTGGCTTGGAACCATGTTTTGCAAAGCCATGAATGAGGCTTTCATCCAGTACAGTGGAGAGCTTCTGAGCGGTTTTCAGAGCAACCGGGCTGATCACAACGATTGCGGGTGCAACGTCCATGCCTCTTCTCCCTTATAAACAATTATCATTGAAAAATACGGTGCCGTTTCATTTGGATAGTCGGCCAGACGGGCCACGACCATTTCCGGCAAGGTCGCGCGTTCGACGTATCCGGCAGCACCAAGTAAGCCCAGTTTTTCAAGCAGAGCTTTGACGCGCGGTAGATGGCGTCCAACCTTCATGATGACGAAGGCGTCGGACTGCTCAATACGGCGTTGAAGTTGCTCATCTTCCAGCGGACCGGGAATAATTGTCAGCACTTCATTGCGCGCTGCGAGGGGCCTGCCCAATGCAGCTGCACAGGCGTTGACTGATGACACACCCGGCACGATTTCACAGGAGAAGTCACCGCGCAGGCGCTCGTAGAGGTACATGAACGAGCCGTAGAGAAATGGATCGCCCTCACACAGGACAACAACATCTTCTCCGGCTTTCAATTTCACCGAGATCGTTTCTGCAGCTTGGTCGTAGATTTCCTTTGCAGGAAAACGTTCAACCTTCATCGGCATTTCAATCGGGACTTCTGTTGTTTCCTCTTGAATGTATGGTGCTGCAATTTGTCGAGCAAAACTGGGCACTCCAACAGCAGCCGGGTATGCGATTGTTTTTGCAGAACAAATGAGCCGGTGAGCTTTTAGCGTCAAAAGCTCAGGATCTCCTGGTCCAAGACCAACGCCATAGAGCGTGCCAGTCATGATTTTACCAAGCTCCATTGTGTTACCGGCATCAATGGACGCCAACCCGTGAGACCGCCAATGGGATCGACTCTTGAGATTGCTATACGGCTTAGATCTCCACCGTACTTATTCCAGCCCTCCGCCAGCACTTGCTCTCCTTCCAGAGTCACAGCATTGGCAACCAGACGTCCTCCTGATGGTAGCGCCTCAAAGCATGTTTTGAGTATACCCTTTGACGTCAGGCCACCTCCAACAAAAATCGCATTTGGCTGCGGCAAATTATCAAGTGCCTCTGGGGCTTTGCCTTCAATAAGTTGAAGCGTAGGGGTTCCGAGAGCTGCAGCATTGCCACGAATGAACACATGCCGCTTTTCCAGCGGCTCAATGGCAAGTGCCTTGGTGTCCTTTGCAGCCCGCAGCCATTCAATACCGATGGATCCGCTACCTGCGCCAATGTCCCACAGAAGCTGCCCCGGAATAGGGGCAAGCTTGGCAAGCGTAACAGCCCGCACTTCCTGTTTGGTCATTTTTCCATCATGGCGGAACGCAGAATCCGGCAGGCCGGGTGTGCGTGACAAGACAGGCGTGTTTGGGGTTGGTTTGGCCTCAATCGCAATCGTGTTCAGCTCGGCAGCTTGATCAGAATACTCTTCAGCTTCACAGCTTATAACTTTTTCCTGCGAACCGCCGAGATGCTCAAGTATCGTCAGGATACTTGCTCCATACCCTTCATCAGCGAGTAGATCTGCAATCTCCCCCGGAGCTGCGCCATTAGACGTGAGTGCGATAATGCGGGCACCGGGATAGAGGAAACCGCGCAGGGTATCCAGTGGACGACCGTGCAAACTGAGAGTTTCAACATTTTGCAGAGGCCAACCCAAGCGACTTGCAGCCAGAGAGAAGGCTGAGAGATGCGGGATGACTTCAATTTCCTCAGCGCTAAACTGACGATGAAGGGTTGCTCCAATACCAAACCACTGCGGATCACCCGTCGCCAACACCACGGTGTTTTGACCACGGTTTGCTGCAAGTTCTTCAATGCCTTTTGAAAGCGGGGATGGCCATGCTTTCATCTCACAACTGATGTTGTTTGCACAATACTGAAGAAGCTCCAGATGGCGCACTCCACCATAGATGCAAGAGGCAGCGCTCAATGCTGACTTTGCAGTTTCAGACAGGCCGCTGAATCCGTCCTCACCAATGCCGATGATTGTGAGCCAAGGTGCTATTTGACCGCTCATTTTGATATCCCCTGCACCTTTTCTTCAGGCAAGCCCGCTGCCATTGCATTGACTGCAGCTGCTGCAATTGCAGAGCCACCTCTGCGTCCCTGAAGCGTTAAGAACGGTATTCCGAGTGAGCTTGTGGCTAGCGCTTGCTTAGACTCTGCCGCCCCTACGAACCCAACGGGAAAGCCGAGAATAGCAGCTGGCTTTGGTGCTCCATTTGCAACCATCTCAAGAAGATGAAATAGCGCAGTCGGGGCATTGCCAATTGCTATGACTGCACCTTCCAGATGCGGTCTCCAGAGTTCAACAGCAGCTGCTGACCTTGTTGTGCCGAGCTGTTTTGCGAGCTCGGGCACTTCTGGTTGGTTCAAAGTACAAATGACCTGATTGCTTACTGGCAGATATTTGCGGATGATGCCATGAGCAACCATCTCGACATCTGTCAGTACAGGAGCACCGTTTCGCAGAGCCTCGTTTGCTTTGGTAACGACATCCTCAGAATATGACAAATCCTGAGGAATATCAGTCATCCCACAGGAATGTATCAAGCGGACTGCAACAGGCCTCAAATTATCTGGCAGGCTCTTTAAGTCAGCCTCTGTCCGTACGATTGAAAAGGACTGCCGATATATTTCGGCAGGATCCTTAATGTAATCGTAGGATGCCAGAACCTCTGGAATCTCGTTCTGGCCCATTCTCAGGCATCGTCCTTCAACATGGATTTCGGTCCAAGCGGGTGATCTGCATGGGGGTACGGATGATGATGGTGATCATGTCCATGGTCGTCACCGTGATGGTGGTGATGTCCGTGGCTGTGATCGTGGGAGTGACTATGAGCGTGATCATGAGAATCCGCGCCCTTGCTGTCGCACTCTCCAGTACACGTCACATCACACAGCTTGCACTCTGCTTCGTCGCCTAAGCCTTCCACATGGTGATGGTGACTTTCCTGAGGCAGGCCGATCTCAGCCTCAAATCCAAGAACTTGTTCTCTGTATTTACAGAGCTGGCAGTTCATATTGTTTGAACCCTGAACAATCTCCGTCACACGCTCCTGCATGGTGTCGATGACCTTCGGGTGATCGTTCAGATAGCCAGCTTTGATAAACTCAATATCCGGATGGCGCGCAGCAACTTCATCGGTGAAATTGTAAATACGCTGCACAAGAACGCCGGTGAACAGGAAGTATGGAAACACAACGATGCGCTTGTAACCAAGCTTAACAGCGTGCTCCAAGCCCGGTTCAACGAGGGGGAATGTTACGCCAGAATAGCAGGTTTCCGCCCAGCCAAAGCCGAAGCCTTCCCACAACATGCGGGTGATTTTGGCAACGTTGGAATTTGCATCCGGGTCTGACGCACCACGGCCAACGACCATGAGCAAGGTTTCTTCCGGTTTTACATCACCACCAGCTGCATCGATGGCTTCCTGAATGCGTGCGCCTGCGGCCTGCACCATGCGCGTATCGACAGCTAGTTCGCGGCCATATTCAATAGAAACTTCAGGATGTTTGGCCTGGTAGGTGTTGAGCACAGATGGAATGTCGTTTTTTGCGTGCCCAGCTGCAAACAGCATGCCTGGAACTGCAAGAATACGCGTGCACCCCTGCTCGCGCAGATTGTCCAAGCCTGAATGGATCACTGGATTTGCGAACTCAAGGTATCCATAGTCCACAGGAAGATCCGGAAATCTTTCACGCATACCTTTTGCAAGGCGAGCAAATTCGGCGACTGCACCTTTGTTTCGACTGCCATGTCCGCAGATCATGACGCCGAGCTTTTCTTCTGTTTTTATTGTCATTATGCTGGCTCTGCTTCTGTACCATCCGGGGAGAGAGCGCCATCGCTCTCAGCATTTTCAGGCGAGTTCTCTTCAGAGGAAGAGGGCCGCTTTTTTGCTTTGGCAGCCAGTCCAGCGATGATTGCAGCGCCGGTGACTGCGGCTATGCCAATCCAATGGCTGTGGCCAGCGAGTTCACCTAAATGTCCCGCATGCGCAAAGGCAGCAGACGAGGAAAGCCCCATCACTCCTGCGAGGAGTACGGGCTTTAAAAAATAAGACATGTTCTATCTCCAACATGCAGCGGTGCCTTCCATTGCCACGGGCAACAGGGGTTTATCGCTGTCATTTAAGGAGACGTCGCAAAGACAATAGATTGACCAACGAAATAGAACATCAACCACGCACCATAAGTCCGCAGCTTCACACATTATTTCGTCAGACAGCTTCGATTCTGGCCCCCGATGTGGGTCGACCGCCCCCGAAATCCATTTCAGTCCGTCACGGGACGCCGTCCATAGTTTTACGAGGAGCAAGCTAGTTGGCAGTCCTGAAGATAGCAAGATGATAAATTGCGCAATTGGTCGATACCAGAGGTTTTCTTAGGTGCAAAAATACGAGTAACTTGATCGAAGTGTTTGACTTACACCTGCATCTAGCATTGCTATTATAGGCAGGGCCCTAGCCTATCACAGGGGGCGCTTTTGTGGAGAATGCGTTATGAAAAAAGAGCTTGTCCTCACCGTCGTTGCTGATGATCGCCCAGGTCTGGTTGGTGAAATCTCCAAGGTGGTTGCAGATCACAAAGCAAACTGGATTGACAGTTCCCTCTCTCGTCTGGGAGGTCAGTTTGCAGGTATTGTTCGTGTGCATGTTGAAAAGACGCAGGCAGCAGGCCTTTCAGCAGCTCTGACCAAGCTTGAGTCTGTGGGACTTACCATTGGCATTCATGAGCACAACACAGGTGATGCACCAGCAGGTGCTCATGCGCTTCTTCATATTCTGGGACAAGATCAGCCGGGCATGATCAGCCGTGTTTCCAGCGTGTTGGCAGATCTTCATGTGAGCATTGAGACTCTGGAGTCACTGGTTGAACCGGGCTCCATGAGTGGTGGTCTCATGTTCCGCGCCAATGCTCGCATCATCATCCCAACGCATCTCTCACCAGCAGAAGTCTCCGACGCATTGGAAGGCATTGCGGCTGATCTGATGATTGACGTTGAACTCAATGAAGCAGCAGCAGAAGAGGACTGATCTCTTACACGCATCACGTTGTTCTCAGATCTCTCCCGGGTAACTACGTATTTACCCTCGATCCCTGCTGGGATTTACGCTAGATATGGCTGTTTGGTTCAATTCCTGGGAAAGATCTGATGCAAGAAACTGTTCGGACGATAACAGCGCTTCGCGGCCATGTGTTTCAATTTAGCGGCGATCCGTTCTGCGATAATCCGGCAGAGGCACTGACAAACTGGTCTGATGGGCTGGTTGTTACGGAAAACGGTAGGATTACCGCAATTGGTGATGCTGCGGACCTGATAAAGACACTGCCGGATGATGCGGTTGTTTATGATCATAGCGGCAAATTCATTCTGCCCGGCTTTGTGGATTGCCATGTCCATTATCCGCAGACAGAGGTGATTGCGTCCTACGGCGCTCAGCTGATCGAGTGGTTGAACACCTACACCTTCCCGGCTGAAGCAAAATTTGGCGACATTGACTACGCCCGCCGTGCTGCGGATGTGTATTTGCAGCAGAGCTTTTCAAACGGTATCACGAGTGCTTCAGTTTATTGTACCATCCATCCTGAGTCTGTAGATGCGCTGTTCGAGCAAGCTGCACGGTACAACATGCGAATTGCTGCCGGCAAAGTCATGATGGACCGCAATGCGCCAGAGAACCTGCGTGATACGGCGCAGACAGGTTATGATCAATCCAAAGCGTTGTTGGAAAAATGGCATGGCCAGGGGCGTGCGCTCTATTCCATCACACCACGCTTTGCACCAACGTCTACTCCTGAGCAGATGGAAGCGACCGGAGCGCTCTGGAAAGAGCATCCTGAAGCCTTACTGCAGACTCATACCTCTGAGAACCGTCAGGAGCTAGAGTGGGTGGGAGAGCTTTATCCTGAACATCCTGATTACGTTGGCGTTTACGAGCACTTTGAGTTGTTGGGTAAAGGTTGCGTGCTTGGGCATGGGATTTACCTGAATGATCGTGAGAAGGCGCTTATTCACGAAACCGGTACGTCCATCGCTCACTGCCCGACCTCGAACACCTTTATCGGCTCTGGCCTGTTCGATGTGCGTGGTTCTCATTTCACACATGAACCTATCAGTGTAGGGCTGGCAACCGATGTGGGGGGCGGATCCAGTTTTTCTATGCTGACGACAATGCGAACAGCCTATGAGGTTGCCCAGTTGCAGGGTTACTCTTTGCATCCGGTACAAGCGTATTATCTGGCGACTGTTGGATCTGCTAAGGCACTATATCAAGAGAACCGGATCGGCAATATCAAGGTTGGCATGGAAGCTGATTTTGCTGTCATTGACCCGCTCTCAACACCACTCATCCGCCACCGCATGGCATACGCCAATAACGTGATTGAGCAGCTGTTTATTCAAATGATCCTTGGCGATGATCGCGCGATTGCAGCCACATATGTGGATGGTAAGCGGGTCTATTCTCAAGCAGGATAACGCTGCGGTCAGAGCTGGTGAGTGCATCAGCTCTGTTTTTCACTGTTGAGGGCACCCGCGCCTTTTCCGAAGTACATGAAGGACAGCAGGTAGCACAGCAGAGTGACAGCTGCTGCGGTTCCAAACACATACTCATAGCTGTCCGTGAAAAGGAATATTGAGCTGGAGACAGACATTCCGATTGTACCACCCAGCATTTGAGAGGTGATCATAACACCACTCGCCTGCCCCTTTTTCGTCAACTCAACCGAGTCTACAGATGACTTCATAGATGGCAGGAACAACAAGGGCATCGCAGCTCCCCATGCGAGTAGTGCCGGAAGCAGCAGCCAATAGTTATCCTGTGAAATAAAGGCTGTTAGCCACAGAGTGGAACTGGACAGCACCAGCAGCCCCCACATGGCCGGCGTGCGAACACCAAACTTATCGACGCAGACACCACTCAAGCCCGCCGTTGCTGCATTCATCACGACTGCAGACATCAATGCTAAGCCTGCGAAGAAAGGGGCAAAGCCGAGCTTGTCCTGAAAGTACAAAGCTCCAAAAATGAACATTGCGATCTTGGAGTATTGCGCCTGAAAGACCACAAATGCTGCAACGGCAAAAGACGGCTCCTTGAAGAAACGCACTTGAATGAGCGGTGCCTTTTTATGCAGTTCATTCCAAAGGAAAATGGCTAGCGCAGACACCCCAACAACGAATGACAAGACAATATCTCTTGATGTCCAACCCCATTCTGGTGCTTGCATGATGGCCAGAACGAAAAAGAAAAGTCCCACAAGCAGTGTGATGATGCCTAGCCAGTCAAATGAGTACTCCGAAAGGCTTTTATCCTGTCCGTGAGCAATCCGTCCCCTCAACGGCGCAAATGCGATAACCAAACAGACGATCAAAACAAAGGGTGGATTGATCCAGAAAATCCATCTCCAAGAGAAATAGCTGGTGAAGTAACCGCTCACTAACGGCCCTGAAGACAAGAAGATTGTGGCGATTGAGCCGAACACGCCCAATGCGAAGCCTCTGCGTTCAGGTGGGAAAATGCGCAAAATGGCGACAATCGGCAGCGGGAACATGATTGCAGCGCCAATCCCCTGCACGACACGTGCAGCAACGAGGAACCCTCCGTTTGGTGCGAAGCCACAGGCCAGCGACGCCAGACCGAAGATAATCATGCCAGAGAGGATGAGATAATTGATGTTTACTAAGTCAGCCAGTTTGCCACCGAGAGCCACCAAAGCTGCGAACATCAATAGATAGGAGTTCACCACCCAATGGGCTTGAGTGAGTGTCATCCCAAATTCTTCTGAGATGGTTGGCAGAGCCAGACTAACGACTGTTTCATCCAACAAAGCGAGCCCAAGGATGAAACTCATTGCTGCCAGCAACACCCATCGATGCACAACGGATGGCATGCAAGTATATTTGGTGGGGTTTTGGGGCAACTCCGTCATTGGCACTAGCACCTCACAGGCCGTAGCCGACAGGCACAAGCCAATTCCAAGAGTTTCTAGCTATCACAGAGGCAAGAAGATGCTTAAGGGCGTACTTTGGTACACACTTAGCAGAGCACTAAGGCTCAAGAGACAATTATGCCGTTCTCTCGAGCCTCAGCTTCGTTAAATCTGGTTTTATTCACCCAGAGCAAGGCCTTCGCGGCGTGGATCTACCCCACCCTGCAGGCCATCTGCGGTGATCACAATTCCATGAAGACCGGAGTTGAGGTCACGAATGTTGGTTTTGTAACCCATAGCATCCAGAGCTGGTTGCAGCTTTTCAGCAGCTGTGCCCTTCTCAAGATCATAGGTGCCGAAGCGATTGACCAGATGCGGCATGGAGATCGCTTCCTGAATGTTCATACCCCAATCCAGGTTGGCAACCAGTGTTGTTGCTACGTAACCAATGATGCGACTACCACCTGGAGACCCAACGACAACGAATGGTTTGTCGTCTTTCATAACGATTGTTGGCGCCATGGAAGAACGTGGACGTTTGCCTGGCTCAACGCGGTTCGCAATCGGCACGCCATCACGATGCGTACGAAATGAGAAGTCCGTCAATTCGTTGTTAAGCAGGAAGCCATTGGTCATAAGACGAGAGCCAAAGCCATTCTCAATAGTAGTTGTCATGGAAACAGCATTGCCGTTTGCATCTACGATTGAGAAGTGGCTGGTTGATGGCAGTTCAATGCTCTCATCATCAGCCAGCAACATGGCGTGATCCCAAGTTGGGTTACCTGGGACAACCTTGTCTTTCGGCAGGGCTTTATCGCCGCTCAAAAGCTCAGCGCGCTCTTTGAGGTAAGCAGGTGCAACGAGGCCGTTGGTTGGCATTGGCACATAGTCATTGTCCGCCATGTAACGACCACGATCAGAGAAGGCGAGACGGGATGCGTCACCAATCAAGCGCCATGCGTTCGGGTCGCCTGAGTTCATGGAAGGCAGGTCATAGCTGTTGAGCTGACCGAGGATTTGACCAACAGTCAGAGCGCCAGAGGATGGTGGGCCCATGCCACAAACTTCAAAGGCGCGGTACTCTGCACAAACAGCGGCACGCTCTTTGATTTGGTAGTTTGCCAGATCCTCAAGAGCCAGTTTACCCGGATTGCCCTTAGCAGACTGAACAGTCTCAACGATGGACTTTGCAATATCTCCGGAATAGAAACCGTCCGCTCCATTTTGAGAAATTGCAGTCAGTGTCGCTGCATACTCTGGGTTTTTGAGCAGGTGCCCAACTGGCAAAGGAGTGCCACCCGGCAGGAAGTAGTTTTTCGTTGTTTCGAAACGAGAGAGGCGCTCTTGATCATTGGTGATCAAAGCGTTCAGGCGTGGCGAAACTTCAAAGCCGTCTGTTGCGAGTTTGATGGCAGGTGCAACCAGATCTGCCCATGGCAGAGAGCCCAATTTCGCATGAGTATCATACAGCAGCTTTACTGTGCCTGGCGTTCCTACAGATAGGCCGCCAACAACTGCATCATAGAATTTGAGCGGTTCGCCGTTTTCGTTTTGAAACAATTCTGGTGTTGCGGATACAGGCGCTGTTTCACGACCGTCATATGTGGTCAGCTCGCCCGCTTCTGCGTCGTAATAAACGAGGAAGGCACCACCGCCGATCCCGGAGGATTGAGGTTCAACCAATCCCAACATGAGCTGCACAGCAACCATTGCATCAATGGCGTTTCCGCCAGCTTTCAAAACATCAAAACCCGCTTTTGATGCATGAGGGTTTGCAGCAACCACCATAAACTTCTGCGCGGTTACCATTTGCTTGTCGGAGATTCCGCTTGCCATTTCCGGCGCAATACTGTCCGCCGCCTCTTGCGCTTGCGCAGGTAAAGCAAGCCCTGCTGCCAGTATGGCAGAGACCCATAGTTTCTTCATTATTTTCCCTCCTGAAGCGGGCAAATTCCCGCTGATTAGACTAGCTCTTCAAATTCACTTTCATTCTTCAATGCAAAATCCAAAATTCCACGCACATGTTCCGTGGTGCTATCAACGACCGGAGCTGAAATATCCTCCTGCCCCACCAACAGTCCAAGCTCTGTGCACCCCAGAATGACACTATCTGCACCCTGGTCCTGTGCTTTTCTGACAATCTGCAAGAGTGTGCGGCGAGAATCCTCATTAATCTGGCCCCGGCACAACTCATTATAGGCGATGTCATGGACGACGGCTTGCCCTCCATTGTCAGGGATCACTACCGATAATCCGTAGTTATCCTGCAATCTTCTGATGTAAAAATCCTGTTCCATAATGTAGCGCGTTGCAAGCAAAAGTGGTTTCCTGCGTTTTACCTTTTGAATGGCATTCGCAGTTGTTTCAGCAATATGAATGAATGGGATCGTCAAACCATCCTGGATGTAGGAGGCGACTTTGTGCATTGTGTTCGCACAGATCACAATGCAATCAGCACCGGCACCTTCTAATTTCAGCGCCGCCTGTTTTAGCAGGTTACCCGCTTCTTCCCACTCTCCGTGAGCAAGAAGCAACTCGATCTGAGAAAAATCAAAAGACCATAAAACCAACTCAGCAGAGTGGAGTCCGCCAAGCCGTAAACGTGTTTGCTGATTAATCAGTCTGTAGTAAGTCGCAGTGCTCTCCCAGCTCATTCCTCCTAATAAGCCAATCGTTTTCATATATTCCTCGACATACAATACTCGTCGTAGGAACTATGTTGGCAAATTGCGCCGACTTAGAGAAGGTCGTTTTTTGTGCAATTGAGCTGGGAGACCTAATTTAAGGCACTCTGCAGGTGATGTCCTCGCCGTCTTTCGCTTCACAACATGACCATTCGGTGTAATCTTCCAGGCATGCCTCACCACCTACAGAGCGGCGATTGCAGAGCTTATTCGTCTGGAAGGTGTAGCGATCATCCGCATCGATATCAGTAAATCTATGAATGGGTCCGTTGGGAGCCTCCGGTCCAATTGTGACCTGAACTTCGCAGAGTTCGGTATCAGTGGTATCCAGAGTGATAGATGTCGCATTCGCTTTCTGACCTAGCGCTAACACTAGGAAAAGAGCCGAAAATACGAAGAGGCCAAACCAGAGGGGGCGCTTAAAACACAGGGACATTATCTTCACCTTTAGTATTTTTCTATTAAAATTGAATAGAAATTACCTATTCAATTCCGAGGTAAAGGTAGCTATCGCCGGTAAACTTAAGCCGCAAAGTGGACGATGAATTTTCATAAGATTACAGTAAAGTAACCTAGGATAATTCTATTGCCACTTAGTCATGTTCACGCCGGGATCAATTCCTAGTGTATTAATGCCGCGAGCAGCAATTTCTTTGAGCATATCCGCTTTGTTTTGCATATCTGCATAAAATGGAGGCACCGGCGGTGCGATAATTCCACCCATCCGAGTCACCTTGAGCATCGCCTCCAAATGTCCCTCATGCAAAGGTGTCTCACGCGGGACGAGAACCAACTTGCGGCGCTCTTTGAGCACAACATCAGCAGCACGTGTGAGCAGGTTGTCTGAGAAAGAATAGGCCACACCTGATAGTGTACGCATGGAGCATGGCGTGATAATCATACCGTCAGTGTGGAACGAGCCGCTTGCAATAGCGGCTGTCATTTCATCAGGTGCGTAGGTGATGGATGCAAGCGCTGTAAGCTGCTCAACACCATCCTTGCCAAGCTCATGTTGGACAGAAGCGACAGCTCCTTTTGAATGCACCAGATGCGTTTCAACACTCAGCGCTTTCAGGATTTCCAGCGTTTTCAGAGCAAGTTGAGCACCAGATGCACCCGATACTCCGACAATGATACGCTTCGTCATGCAGCCTACTCACTTCCTTCAGGAGAATTCTTTATCTCTGAAGGGGTGATAGCATCCTTTGGTTGATCCTGGTTTTGTTTTTTAGTCAAGCCACCTGGAAACAGTTCATCCCAGCGATCTTCAACCTTCTTGGTCAGTTCTTCCGGCATACGCATCACTTCCGGCCAGTCAGTACGCGTTTCTGATCCGATTTTGGTTGTTGCATCAATACCAAGTTTGCCGCCCAGACCTTCCATACCAGATGCAAAATCCAACGTGTCGACAGGCGTGCGATCCAGAACAACGAGATCGCGAGATGGGTCCATGCGGGTTGCAACAGCCCACATAACATCGCTCCAGCTTCTGCAGTCTATGTCTTCATCAACGGTGATGATCAGCTTGGTCATGGTGAATTGAGGCAGCAGCGACCACATGCCCATCATTACGCGGCGTGCCTGACCGGGATAGCTTTTCTTGATCTTGAGAACTGCAATTCGATAGGAACAAGCCTCTGGCGGGAGCCATAGATCGACGACCTCTGGAATTTGCTGTTTCAGCAATGGCAAGAAAACATCGTTCATGGTTTCGGACAGGACTGCAGGTTCGTCTGGCGCTCTGCCGGTGAAGGTGCTCATGTAGACTGGATCCTTGCGGGCGCGGATACCCGATATTTTAAAAACAGGGAACTGATCAGGGTCGTTGTAATAGCCGGTATGGTCCCCGAATGGGCCTTCCTCAGCTGTTTCTAATGGCTCAGCAAAGCCTTCCAGGACAATCTCAGAGGATGCAGGGACATGCAGGTCCACGTGCTTACATGGGATCAGCTCTGGTCGCCCACCGGACAAGACACCGGAAATCATCAGTTCGCTGACGTCAGATGGTGTTGGTATGACTGCTGACAGGATTGTAGCAGGATCTGCGCCGATGACAACGGCAACCGGCATACGCTCGCCACGCGCTTGCCAGAGGCGATGGTGAGCAGCTCCACCGCGCATGGCGAGCCAGCGCAGGATTGCTTTGTCTTTGCCGATGACCTGCGCACGATAGATACCCAGATTGTATTGAGAGGGATCATCCTTCCCCGGAGGGCGTGTGATGACGATGCCCCATGTAATCAGTGGACCCGCATCGTTTGGCCAACACATCTGCACAGGGAACTGTTCCAGATCAACCGGCATGTCAATCAGAGGAGATGACCGCAAGCGTTTTGGGCGAGCCGCCCATGCTGCTTTGGCAACAGGCAGAGCATCGATGAAGCCTTTCAGGCCCTTCGGTGGTTGCGGTGAGCGGAGATAGGCCAGCAACTCACCCAAGGCTGGAAGCTCGTCCGGAGTGCAGCCAAGGCCAAGGGCAACGCGCTCTCGGGAGCCGAACACATTGGTCAAAAGCGGCATATTGCTGTGCGTTCCCGAACATGTGATCGCATTATCAAACTGAAGGACTGGACCACCCTGCTCAATCACCTGACGATGGATTTCTGTCGCTTCAAACTGAGCTGAGACCGGTGCCTTTACCCTCACAAGCTCCTGCTGCGCTTCCAATACATTGAGAAAGCTGGAGAGTGTCTCGAACTTCTTTTCGCTACGCCAATACATTCCATTTCCAGATTACTGGGCAAACTCGGGATCTGTTCGCCGGATTAACACACATTTGAAGGGTGTTGTCGCTCTGGTCCTTGACCTCCATCAATGATGAGTTCCGCTAGGATTAATAGGAGAGGATACTGATCAGTGGAGATTAAAGTATGTTCTTTAAACCGGAACGAGGCCTGTTTCCTCCTGCCCTGCAAAAAGCTCTCGGCATATTGCCGGTTCCTCCGCTTGGCTTTGCTCTGACCCGGGCAGTGCGTCGGCTTGCCCGTAATCGCCCAGACCTCTTCGAGCGTCTGGACACATACAAACGCACGCATTTCATTATCGACCCAATTGATATCCCGCACGTCTTCCGCATGATCCCGAATGGTGAACATGCGACGGTTGAGATGTTCAAACGTAAAGATGCGCCCGAAGGCGCGGCGCGTATCTCTGGACCACTTATCGTCCTGCTGGGACTGGTTGATGGCACATATGACGGCGATGCCGTTTTCTTTACCCGCGATCTGGTGATCGAGGGTGATACGGACGCTGTGCTAGCCCTTCGCAACACCATGGAAGAAGCCGATCTCTCCCCTGCTGAATTCCTTGGTTTTAATGGCCGCCCGCGTGAAGTCGTGGATAGAGCAACCAACAAGACCTTAGATCATCTGCGCCGACTACTCGACGCACCAACTGCCACTTCCTGATTGCCGCGGCAGAGTGGAAGCACTCTGCGCGAACCAAGTGGTTCACTCTGTTATTTTCTGGAAGGTGTTTTATGCTTGGACAGCGCAACGATAATAATCCATCGCTGGAGCTTGTTTGCCCAGCCGGTACACCAGCTGCTCTTAAAGCCGCCGCAGAAGCGGGCGCACACAGCATTTACTGCGGTCTGCGCAACGAAACCAACGCCCGTAATTTTCCCGGTCTCAACTTCTCTGAAAAAGAGCTGAATGCCGGAGTTCGCCTTGCCCATAAACACGGTTCGCACGTTCTTGTTGCTGTGAACACGTTTGCCCGGGCGGGTGACACACACATCTGGAAGCGCGCGGTTGATGCTGTTTCTGCATCTGGTGCTGATGCGATCATTGCTGCCGATATTGCAGTGCTTGACTACGCACAAGAGAAGCATCCGAACCTGCGTCTGCACCTTTCCGTACAAGCTGCTGCGGCAACACCGGAGTCCATCAGCTTTTATCAGGACACCTTTGGCGTGCAGCGTGTGGTTCTTCCACGTGTCATGTCCGTTGAAGAAATCGTCAAGCTCAATAAAGAGGTCACGGTCGAGACTGAAGTCTTTGTGTTTGGCGGCCTATGCGTGATGACGGAAGGGCGCTGCGCTTTGTCTTCATACGCTACAGGCAAGTCTCCAAACCTGACTGGCGTTTGCTCCCCTCCGGGCGATGTTTCTTACGACGAAGACGGCAGCAATCTTTATGCCCGTCTGGGCGGCTTTACCATTGATGGTTTTGGTGAAGGCGAAACTGCTGGATACCCAACGCTCTGTAAGGGACGCTTTAAAGCAGAGGGAGAAACCTCCTACCTGTTTGAAGACCCAGTTAGCCTGAATGCTGCAAGCTTGTTACCGCGCCTTCAAAAAGCAGGTGTGACCGCAGTTAAGATTGAAGGTCGCCAGCGCGGTAAAGCCTACATTTCACAGGTGGTGAAAGCCTTTCGTGCAGCTGTTGATGCCATGGATGCAGGCGGCAATGCAGAAGAAGAAGTTTCAGCCATGTTGAGCGCAATGACAGAAGGTGGACGCGAAACCACCGGCGCCTACAAAAAGATCTGGAGATAAGGACCAATCATGAGCAAGATCGAACTTTCCATTGGTCCTAACTTCTTCAACTGGTCCAACGAAAAACTCGTCGACTTTTATGCGCGTGTTGCAGATGAAGCTCCTGTTGAGCGCGTTTACATTGGCGAAGTTATTTGTGGCAAACGCATGCCGTTCAACGACAAGGTGTGGCCTGAGATTTATGAGCGCCTCACCAATGCAGGTAAAACGGTTGTCTTCTCAACAATTGCGCTGCCCGTCACCATGCGTGATCGTAAGTCCATCAATGCCCTTTCAGCAGATTGCGAGCTGGTCGAAGCTAACGATATTGCGAGTGTTCACAAACGCTCTGGTGAACCTTTCGTTGGTGGGCCGTTCCTCAACATCTACAATGAGCAGACAGCGAAGGTTCTCATAAACCTGGGTATGGAAACGTTCTGCCCGCCCGTTGAACTGCCGATCAAGTCTGTTGAAGCGATTGCACAGGCTCTGCCAGACCTGACCATCGAGCTGTTTGCATTTGGTCGTCTGCCACTGGCTGTCTCTGGTCGCTGCTACCATGCACGCGCTCACAAGCTGCACAAAGATAACTGTCAGTTCATTTGTGACCGTGATCTTGACGGCATGGATGTGACGACATTGGATGATCAGAAATTCCTTGCAGCCAATGGTATTCAAACACTATCTCACAGTGTTCAAGCCATCACGCTTGGCCGCGACGAGCTTTTGACAAAAGGCGTTGGCCGCTTGCGTCTTTCACCGCATGATATTGATATGATTGCGATTGCCGAGATCTATCGAGATCTTGTTGACGGAAAGATTGAAAGTGGCGAGGCCGTAGCACGTCTGCAGACACAACAGCTGCCAGGTGCGCTGGCAAACGGATATGTGACCGGAAAACCCGGACACCTCTGGGAAGCAGACTAAGATTTCAGGAAAAGCGGGGCTTCGGTCCCGCTTTTAGTTTGACGGGACCATTCCGCTCATCACGTCAAAGATCATTTTACAGATTTGCTCTGCAGCCTCAGCACGCAGGCTTTTCTGAAACTCGACAGCTTCCGCCGCTTTGCCTTCTTTGATGAACTTCAACAGCTCCCAATGCTCCTGAGCAGAGTTGACGGGCGCTCCATGCGCTTTCAGCAGCATGTTCCGCGCTCGTTGGGATCTATCCCAGAGCTGCAGAAAGACAGTCTCCAGATGCACGTTGCCGCTGAACTTGACGACATCTTCGTGGAACTTCTTGTCTGCAGATGCCCAAACGCTGAGGTCTCCACGCTCAAGTGAAAGATCCATCAGGGTGACAGAGTCCTCAAGTGCACGCGCTTGCTTTTCGCTGATTGGCTTTTCAGCTAGCTTTCGGATTGCAAGCCCCTCAACAACCTCAAGGATCTCGTAGATCTCCGAGATATCACCCACGGTGATTGGAAGGACGCGCATGCCTTGACGCGAGCGCATTTCCACGAGCCCGTCCTTTTGCAGCATTAGCATGGCCTCACGCACTGGCGTACGGCTCATTTCCAGCTGGGTAGCCGCTTCCTGCTCAAGCACCTGTGTACCCGGTCCGAGCCGGTTTTCGAGGATTGCTTGCTTCAGTTTGCGATAAGCGATGGAGACGTTAGACGTGGACGAAGGCATTTCCAAAAGGTGGGTTCGAGTAAAGATCGGCTTTCTCTATCATCCCCCTTCTGCATTGTCGATATTTCCGCCAAGTCATGATAAATTGCATTGCACATATAAAATTAATTTTATCTATAGAATCCATAGAGTTCGGCCATTTACCCTAATCAGAATTGATTACTTAAAACTACGTTTAATCCGTGAGTTATCCCTGCCAAAACGTAACTGCGTAATACACAAACAGATATCGGGCGACTTTGCCGATTGCGACCAACGCCAGAAAGTTCATGAATTTCATGCGCAATGTGCCTGCAATGACGGTGAGCGGGTCGCCAATAATAGGCACCCATGCGAGCAGCATTGACGCTTGGCCGTAACGCTTAAACCAACGTACAGCTTGCTTGAATTGGTGCTCTTTTACTGGGAACCATGAATGGTGCTGATAGTGCGACAAAAAACGCCCGCAGTACCAGTTGAACACTGAACCTGCGACGTTGCCCAGCGAGGCAGACGCGATCAGGATAACTGGATCCCAACCTCCCGCCAACAACAAGCCGCTGAGAGCTGCCTCTGATGAGCCCGGAGCTAACGTGGCAGCTAGAAATGAAAACGCGAACAAGCCACCATAAACACCAAGAGCCACGAGCATCTTAAGAAAAACTCCAAATCACTTGAGTAGTAATATTTCACAGCATATTGAGCCGCCCCTCCGTGCAGGCTATGAAGGGGCTCGTTTCGCTTGAGCGCATTTTCCCGATTGATTGCAGCTAATTAAACGAAATGCGCTGAAGGAGCTCTATGCTAAGATAAACAGTTCGGAAATAAGGCATTCCGACTAGTTCTGGGGGAGAACATGGATAAGCAACAGAAAATAAGTGTTGTTGACATGCATACAGGTGGCGAGCCGCTTCGTATCGTAACCGACGGCTATCCGGACATCCCCGGCGAAACCATTTTGGCAAAGCGTCGCTACGCACGTGATAACCTTGACCACCTCCGACATTTTCTGATGTTTGAGCCGCGTGGTCATTTCGATATGTATGGCGCGGTCCTCGTTGAACCGTCTCACCCAGACGCTCATTTTGGTGTGCTCTTCATCCACAATGAAGGTTACAGCACTATGTGCGGTCATGCCGTGATCGCTCTGGGCCGTTACGCAATTGATCATGGCTTGGTTGAAGCTAAATCACCCGTCACTGAAGTGCGCATCGAATGCCCTTGTGGTTTGGTTGTTGCTTCTGTGGAGGTCAGCAACGATGTCCCTGGTGCAGTCTCCTTCCATTCCGTCCCAGCTTTCCTTCATTCCCGTGATGTGACAGTAGATGTGAAAGGCCTAGGCGAACTGACGGTTGATGTCTCCTACGGTGGCGCATTTTATGGTCTGGCGCCTGCTTCTGCATTTGGGCTGGATGTTCAGAAATCCCGAACGCGCGATCTTGTTGATGCCGCAAACGCTGTTAGCGATGCGATCCGCGCCGCTGTGACACTTCAGCATCCGGATGATGCTGATCTTGCATTCCTGTATGGAACTATCCTGACAGATGGAAATGACGCTTACAGCGGTGATTCAACAGCAAACATCTGCGTGTTTGCTGATAGTCAGGTAGACCGTAGCCCAACAGGATCCGGTGTCACCGCTCGATTGGCTGCACAAGCTGCTAAGGGTCTGATTAGCAAAGGGCAAACCCGTCGTTTTGCAAGCCTGATCGCAACAAGCTTTGAAGGCACTTATTTCGCGGATGCCAAATGCGGGCCGCACGACGCGATCGTTGCGCAGGTAGCAGGCAAAGCACATTACAGCGGAGAAGCAACCTTCTGGCGGGAAAATGATGATCCTGTTGGTAACGGCTTCCTGCTGAGATAACTCTCTGTAGTTTTTCAGGTTTCGATGAAGTTTCGAAAAATGACAGCCTCCGCTTTCTCATCAGAGAGCGGAGGCTGTTGTTTTTTGCTGGAAATGCCTGCGGGTTAAAGCTAGAAAATACGAAGAAATTCAAAAAGATAACCGAAACTTTTCGGTAGCAATCGGGGGTGATCAGCAATGGCAGTTGATCCTAAGCGTTTTCTGAGTGACCTGTTTCATGCGGCCATTGAATCCGCTCAACCTGAGAAATGTATCCCGAAGTTCTTACCTGACACTCCCAAAGGACAGCTCATCATTATTGGTGCAGGGAAGGCCTCTGCAGCCATGGCACGGGCGGTAGAAGACAACTGGCAAGGAGATCTCAGCGGTCTCGTGATCACTCGTTATGGCTATAACGTTCCCTGCAAGTCCATCGAGATTATTGAAGCTGCGCATCCAGTGCCTGATGAAGCGGGATTGGCTGGTGCCAAGCGCATGTTGAAGCTTGTTTCCAATCTTTCCGCTGAGGACACAGTTCTCTGTCTCATTTCTGGCGGCGGTTCTTCACTCCTGCCTTTGCCGTTTGACGGACTTTCGTTGGAAGACAAGCAGTCCATCAATAAAGAGCTGCTGCGGTGTGGCGCTACGATCAGCGAGATGAACTGCGTGCGGCGACATCTCTCGCAGATTAAAGGGGGACGTCTAGCTGCTGCGTGCCATCCTGCCAAAGTGATCAACCTGCTGATCTCCGACGTTCCCGGTGATGATCCGATCAACATTGCATCTGGTCCGACGGTCGCTGACCCGACCACCTGTGCCGATGCTCTGGCGATTGTGGAGCGGTATAAGATTGAGCTCCCTGCAAGAGCATTGGAGGTTCTTGAAAGTGGCGTTGGTGAAACGCCGGATGAAAACGACCTGCACCTCGGATCTGTTGAGACGCATATGATCGCGACGCCGCAGTTGGCTCTGGAAGCCGCAGCATCTGTTGCCGAGAAACAAGGGGTTCCAGCTTACATACTAGGTGACAGCATCGAGGGCGAAGCCACGGATGTAGGCGTTGTGATGGCTGGGATTGCCAAGCAAGTTGCCTTGCATGGACAGCCGTTCAAAGCCCCTTGTGTGTTGCTTTCTGGTGGTGAGACAACAGTCACGCTCAAGGGCAATGGTCGCGGAGGGCGGAATGTGGAGTTCTTGCTCTCACTGGCAGTTGCTTTAGACGGCCAGCAAGGTGTCTACGCCCTTGCTGGAGATACAGACGGCGTTGACGGGATTGAGGAGATTGCAGGGGCTTACTGTGATCCTTCCACCCTACAAAGAGCCTGGGGCAAAGAGATCAATCCGCGGCGTTCCCTTGCTGACAATGATGGGCATGGGTTTTTTGAGGCGATTGGCGACAATGTTATCACCGGCCCGACACTGACGAACGTGAACGACTTTCGTGCGATCTTGATAAGATAGTGCCCGAAGCCCTTTAAGTCTCTGCGAGCCTCGGGCAACAAATTAAGGACCCCAGGCTCTAACGCCCTCAACTTTTATTGGACGAACGCGAGCACATCCCTGACTCATAAGGATACGTTCAACATCTGCATTCGAATATTCACGACCTTGAATCGCAGGAACTCTAACAGTCCATGGACCTGCCGCCGCTACAGGGTTCTCACCTTCAATCCGTGTTCTGTTGGGCAGACATCCCAAGATATAGTTGCGCATGGTGTCTACAACTGGGTTACGCCCCCTGCCACCAAATCGGAATTCAAGTACGTGATCGGATGCAGCATACGCAGGTGTTGTTGGCATCGCTGTCAGCCCAGTTACAATAATCAGCGCTGTAATGTGGCAATATTGTCTTAGTTTCATTTTTTTCTTCTTTATTCTGTTTAACAGACAGAAGCACTTTGCTTCGCAAGCTAAGACGAGTAACGCTGACTTTTGTGAAACTAGATAAGCTTACAACACGCCAATACGATTTCAGATAATGTAGATCATTCGCAATATCGATCAGATCGTTCAGGTGAGTAGACGTTTAAGCACCTCTCATCCATAATTGTATGATGCTTGATACGCTCAGTGACATCCTCACCCGCCTTTCCGTAAAAGGCACGCTTTACTTCCGCACCTCCTTTACGGTGCCGTGGGGTGTTGCCGTGCCGTCCTTTGAGAATGTGGCACGCTTTCATTTTGCCCATCGTGGGGATTGTATGGTGCGGGTGAAAGAGACAGGCAAGAAGGTGTTGCTCGCCCAAGGTGATTTGCTGATCGTTCCTCATGGCGCCGCACATGATATCTATTGCGGGCGCTCTGAGGAGGAAGTCATCCTGCCGCTGGATCGTGTTCTGGAGCTTTCCGGGTACAACGGTGAAGGTGTGCTGGTTTATGGCGGAGAGCAGGATGAACGTGAGACACAGCTGATTTGTGGTCACATCTCGTTGGCTCGCAATGCTCGTCATCTCATCTTTGATCAGCTGCCTGATTACATCCATATATCGAACTATGGAGAAGCCGCAGGGCGTTGGATGGAGGCTACTCTGCGTCTGATAGGAGATGAAACACATGGCACGCGCCTTGGTGGTGATCTGATCGCGCTTAAAATGACCGAGGTTTTGTTTGCTCAGGCGCTGCGCAGTTTCATTGAGCAGGAAGGTGAAAAGCACCTCGGGCTTGCCGGGTTCGCTGATCCGCAGTTGAGCAGAGCGCTGGCGGCCTTTCATAAGGCTCCTGCACGCGAGTGGAGTGTAGAGGGTTTAGCGCGGGAGGCAGGTCTTTCGCGGACTGGATTTGCGACGCAGTTTTCCAGCAAGATGGGCCTGACACCCATGCAATACCTGACCAGTTGGCGCATCCAGATTGCGCAGCAGGGTTTGGTTGATGATCAGATGAGCGTGTCTGAAGTGGCAGCGCTTGCCGGATATGCTTCTGAATCTGCATTTACGCGGGTTTTCAAGAAAGAAGTGGGTTTAACACCAGCGGCGTATCGCACATCTCATTAAATAAAATTAGCTCAATTGTTCTATTTTTAGATATATCCTGAACGATCTGCATATTTCTTTGAACGTCCTGAAATTGAGCAAAACAAGGGCTTCTCCTAATCTGACTGTGCCCACAACGAAAGACCGACACAGTCAAAAAGGAACCCTGTCATGTCCCTCCGTTTCGTTACAAAAAGTATCCATGCTTATCTGGATTATCCCGTTGCCTTTGCCTTGATCGGTTTGCCCTTTATTCTTGGTCTTGGAGCATCCAACCCATTGGCGCTCTGGCTATCTGTTGGCACAGGCACAGCAGCATTAATTTTGACGCTTCTGACGGATCACCAGTTTGGTGTACTCCGTGTGCTGCCTTACAGCCTCCATCTGGCCGTTGATGGAGCAGTTGGCGCGCTCTTCCTGCTCGCACCTTTCCTCTTCGGCTTCACCGGACTGGACGCAGCTTATTACTTTGCTAACGGCTTGGCCGTTGCAATTGTTGTGAGCCTGCACAAACCTGAGACCGAAATGGCAGCAGCTTGAGGCAAAGCCCCTCACTGCCTACACAACCAATAAACCGTAGGTGTCTGAAAGAGGCCTGCGGTTTATCCCATTTTTATTGAAGCTCTTGCCAATGCAGGTTCGGAATAGCGTTTCCAGAAACTGTATTGCGTCAGGAACAAGCCAACGCGATAAATAAAGTCCGCGAAGATTACACCTGCCAGTCCGTAACTCATTGAGACGCCGAATACATAGGCCAGCGGTAAGAATATAAGCCATTGCGTGATTGCTGAGACTGTCCAGGCTCGCTCGAACAGTTGGGCACCTTGCAGAACATAATTCATCACTGCTCCCGCAATGTTGATTGGCAAGATTAAGCAGGAGAGAGTGAACACCATAATGAGTTGCGGTTCATCCAATGCTTCTCCCAGCAAAAGGATCAGGACATCCTCAGAGAGCACCATGACGAGCAGAGCGTAGATCACAATGGGATATGCAGCACCTGAGATCATCTTCAGGCCAACCTGTTGGGCTCCCGACAGGTCTTTTGCCCCAACTGCCTGACCTACCTGACTGATCGCGACGCTTCCCAAAGCATTTGCCACATAAATCGGGATGAGTGTTGCCTGAGTGATAACCTGATAGACGGCCAAAGCTAAAACACTGAGATGCCCGACAATCCAGTAGCTTGAAAAGATCCCAAGAGCGTAGATTGTGCTTTGAGAGGCTGACAGGATTGCCTTCCTCAAAATCTCGATGATCAAAGGCACAGACAAGACTCCAAGCCTCAGTTTTTGCTGCGAGATCGCTTGTAGGGCTGCGGACACATAGAATATGGCTGCGAGCGCAAATGCGATGAAGGTACCGAACCCAACTCCTGAAATTCCCAGTTTAGGAGCTCCAGCCCAACCGAATGCCAGCATGACAGTTGCAACGGCATTCACGATCTGCGTTCCAATGCCGATGTAGGAGACGGTCCACGCCTTGCCGACAGCAATAAGCAAGCCGCGGGAGGCTCCGCACATATAATAAAACGGCGTCGCATAGAGGAGGAATTCCAGGTATCGCCTTGAGGCTTCTCTGACTTTAGCGTCCGGATTCATGAAACTGAGTATGTCTTCGAGAAAATAGATTGAAGCTGCTGTTAACAAGAGGCCAAAGCTTACGCCCAAGATCAGGCAGACCACAAATGCGTCCAGCACTTCGTTGTTTTCTCGACTGGTCAGAAACCCAGCAGTGAAGGATTGGATTGCGATGGAAAAGCCGTTGGAGAATGAAAACAGGACATAAAACATCATGCCGCAAATGCCGACTGCGGCAACAGCGGGTGCACCGAAATAGCTGGAGACGTAAGTGTCTGTCCAGTTGGTGAACAAGGCAGCGCTGCCGGTGAGGAAGAGCGGTAATGCCCGCAAATACATATGCTTAAACGAAATCATCGAAGTATGGATTACCGGAAAAAAGGTAGGAACTTAACTTAGCCAGCATACACCGTTCCCATGAGAGCGATAGATGAAAATAAGTAATTCAACCTATGTTTTATCTTATGCTTCTGGCTGATCTGTCTTTTCTTCATTTTCTGAAAGTAACTGTTTCGATCAGCACAGTAGCTCCTTTGTAGAAGTGCCAATCTCAACTGCATCGAGATCTTCATTCCAAGATCTCTTCCACTCATGGTGAGGAGTATGCCATGGCTGAGACAACTGCATTTGATGAGTTGGTTCGGGCGTTTTCGTCCAGTTTTGATCTGGACCTGCCGGAACCGTGTAATGGTGCCTACTTTTTCTGCGTTGATGAACGCAGTCATCTGATTTTGTGCCAGCATCATGAGGATTTTATCATGATGGCACTGACGAGTGGTCTGCGTAAAGTTGACCTTTCTGCTGATCAAGCCCTCATGCTTTTAAAAAGCAACGGCAACGCATTCACTCAACCACATATCATCGCGTCGATTACTGGGCAGCGCGTATCTCACTGGACCGAGGTTTCTTCGGGCGGTGGTGCTGAGCTTATGCGCAAGGCGTTTGATCTGCTGCTTGATGCAAACGCACGACTGGAGCGCGCGCAGCCTTCTGCTGAAGAGAGCGCAGACGATGTAATCCATGTGCCGTTGCCCAAGTACGGCTCAGACATGGTGATCATTGGTTCCTGATCACTCTGACGAATCAATGGAATTTACTGTTTTCACGTTGGTGTTCCGGCACTCCTGAACAATGGAGGCCAACACCGGGAATTTATGAGGTGTCCCATGGGTCGTTCTCCAATTCATTCAAAAATTTCGCAGCCTCAGGTCAATCCAGACCAACAAGGGGCCACACCAAAAAAAACAACCAGTTCCCATAAAGGACATAAGCTGGGCCATACCGAGCCAAAGAATGTGCATCGCTTGCTGGACCAGCTGGATGAGCTGAACGGAAAGTCTACACAGCACAGCCGCCCAGCAAAAGCCGGGGCGAAGGCCCCCCAACTGCGCTCACTCGCTTACCACAAGCATCATAAACCGGAGGGCGAACCTTCTAACCCAACGGATGGCATGTCACGCGCTGTGAAAAAGCTTCGCTATGAGGGCTACCGGTTGCCTTCAGAAAAGTTGATGGGGCATGGCGCGAGCAATACCGCGGCATCCTCGCAGCAAAGTACAAAGACGGTTCCAACTAAAGCAGTGTCTCCGCTCGCTGCGCATGCGAACACACTTGATCATTTGGGCTCAGATCCTGATCTGAGCGACTACGTTATTGTTGACACTCCCAAGCCTGCGGGAAGCCAGACGGCTGTTGTCAACGGCACGTCACAAGCTGTTGGACACCCTAAGTTGGAGACTGTTGAGCAACCATCTGCACCTCAACCGCGCAGCGAACCATTGGAGTTAAAACCACATCCAGCAATGCTGGCTATGCATGAGTTGGATTTGGCGGTGAGCCCGGAGCTTGAGCAGCAATTCCAAGCGTATCAGGAGAAGAAAACAGCCTTTATCAATGACCCGACGGGCACCGCGCATGAAGGGCCGGAGGCAGCAAAAAAGCAACGACTGATCACAGGTCTGTTGGGTATGGCTCAAGACAAGGCTGACACATATCTGCGTATGCAGTTCAGAACCGGGCTGGACAATGATGCACGTGCGTTGGCTAAACAAGTCTTTGAAGATACCGCTCATGATCCTCGCTTCCTTGCCTTCCTGAAGGTCGCGGCACTGGCAGCACCAGAGGATTTATCCAGTAATCACAAAGAGCTGCTGGTGTTCCTGAGCCAGAACTTGAAGGCCCTGAACAAAGAAGTTGTTGGTGATGTCAACACGCTCTTGCGCCAGAATGCTTTTAGCAAGGGTTTGAGTGAAGCAGTCGATACTGCCAGAGCAAATGCTGTGACCGAACAGGATGTGCGTTATCTGAATGATATCGAGAAAGATGTTGTTGCTTATCGAATAGCAACTTCCAAGCAATTGGGCGAAGCGCTGAATGCCAGCAATGACTTGCTGGCTGCCATGAGCTTTGGAGATGCGATCCTTTCCAGCACAGAGAGCCTCTCTCATGAGAATGGCCGGGCGCAGTACGCGTTGGCCAGCCTGCGTGAGGTGGCATCGCAGTTGACTGAGCAGCATCTGGCGGACCATCACAGCGCCAAGAAGACTGAGGCATGGATCGCTAAGCAGCCGTGGGCGGCGCTGATCTCCGTTTCCATTCAGAAAGATGGCGGATATTACGACATCAACACGGAGCTGCGTCACGACCCTGCTCCGAGAACAGTAGGCAACAGTACATTCTTCGACAACAGTGATGCGGTTCCGCAGCAGGGACTGACGAAGAGTGAGTTGCGCGATAAACCTCAACTCGTTCTGAATGGTCTGCGCTCCAAGGAGATGATGGAGGCCCTGAAACTGGTGCCGACTGGAGAGGATGGCGTCGATGAACTGCCGATTGTTGAAAAGCCAAGTGATCTGGCGATGGCTTGGGGCAGTACGCTCGTAGCGGCTAAGCAACGGGGCGATAACATTTCAAAGATGTTACCCGACTACTTCATCCTGAAGCAGGTGCGCTATCACAAGATTGAAGGCTTCCTGATTGAGAACGATATGCTTGAGCCAGCCTGGGTGGTTCAATACAAGCCGACCTCTCATACCATGTCAGAGATAGGCAAGATGAGGGCGCTGCCGCAAGCTGCTGCCAAAAACCTGGCATCCCTGACTGTTAATCTGAATGAATTGAAAGACAGTCAAACCAAGCAATCCGGCGAGCTTTCCTCTATAAGAGAGCGTCTAGACACCTTCTTGAGCACAAAAGGTAATGGCCTGCTGTTGAGTTTTGGCAAGGCCCATTTTGCGCTGGATAAGCTGATGGAGCATGTTCGCGATGACGTTCATGCGCGGATTGAAAAATCAGGTGGGAGCCTGAAGAAGATCCAGAAATGGATTTCAAAGCAACCTTGGGTCGCTTTGTTTGATGTTTCCATCACGCGTCCTGAAGGAGGCAAGAAGAGTGAGTATCTGATTTCTGTTAAGCAGAAGACGGCTCCAGAACCTGCCAAACCAGAATACACAACAGTCACGGTTGAAGATCCGGAACAGCAGGAAGCTGGGGCAACAGCTCCTCAGGCACATGATGAATTTCCGGGAGTGACAGGCACCTTGCGGGCGTTGTTAGAGCCAGAAATGCGAGCTCAACTCCTCCTGAAACCAACCGGTGAAGCCAGCTTGGGTGCGGAGGTTGTTGAAAAGCCAAGTAAGTTGGCACGGGAATGGGGTGAGCTGCTTGCCAAGGACGCTCAGACTCAAGAGTCCCTGCCAGATTTTCTGGAACTGCGGGAAATTCAGTATCACAGTGAAACCAGAAACGTCTTCAGGAAAGGACATCTGAAAACGTGTTGGGTGCTGGAGTTCAAACCTGAAGCTCTGAATGCTGGTAGGAGCTAAAGCTTGGGGAGTGCAGTTTCCTGACTGCACTCCTTCTCTACTATAGTTAGCGCTTGTAGATGATTGGGAACCAATCTTCTCGCAGGATTTGCCCAGGCTTCATGTCATGACCGGGGAATGGCGGAGATGTGCGGCCCGGCCGTTCAATATAGCGGGCATCGTCGCCTAGTAGACGCAGGGAGAATGCGCGGCGGCGCTGTTCTGTCGTGTTACCGCGTGCGCCGTGCAGCGTGTAATAGTTGAACGCGACCGCATCACCCGGTTCCATCTCCCATTCGCGGATCGGCATTCCTTCTGCATCCGGGTCCGGGATTGGTATGTACTCATCGCTATCGCCATAGAAGTTCTGCTCAGATAGCCAGCGGATTGGAAGAACTGGCTTTTCCCAAAGATGCGAGCCTGCAACACTGCGCAGGGTGGCGCCTGTTACGGCGTCCATTGGCGACCAGAAGCTGACGGTCTGCTGTCCCTCGACGAAATAGTATGGTCCATCTTGGTGCCATGGCGTGGCTTTGGACGTGCCCGGTTCTTTGACGAGTACGTGGTCGTGGAACATCTGAACGGTTTGAGATTGCATCAGGTCCGCTGCAGCTTCAGCTGCGGGGGAGTTGTTCACCACCTTGACAAATTCTGGAATGCGCTGCCAGTTGCAGTAGTCATCAAAGAAGCGACCGCCCTCACCTTCCTTCAGGTTTTCTGCCGCATATTCTCCCGGCTCTGCCATGTTCCGCTCAATACCGGCCCTGATTAGATCTACATGATCTTTAAAGAGGCCTTTGATCAGTACGACACCTTCGCGCTGATAAGTATCGATATGGTCCTGAGTGATAAGTGAAGATGGCATTGTCCCGTCCAGTCTGTTAGCGAAGCTGACAGTCTGGACGAAGAGTCACGTTGGATAAATACAACTTATGCTAGGCGATCTGGAGATTTTCTCAGGCAACCGTTGCGAAGGGCTGACCAACCTTTACCAGCGTTTCCTTGCCTGCCGCGCTGTTGGCGACCAGATCCTCGCTGAAGTTCACGGCACCCGGCACAAACACCACAACAACCGTTGACCCGCCAAACTTGAAGTAGCCTTTTTCGTCCATCTTTGCGACGTGGCCGGAAGTCTTTGTGTTTACGATGCTGCCTACGCCGAACGCTCCAACTTCCACATAGCACATGGTGCCTGCATTTTCGGTTTTTAGCAGTGTGTAGCTGCGCTTGTTTTCGCCGAACACATCTGGACCAGCACCCAGAGCAATCGGGTTTACAGAGTGGTAGGCACCCTGAAAGTCCTTCGCATCTATGATTTGACCTGCACAAGGGAAGTGATAGCGGTGGTAATCTGCCGGACACAAACGCACGATTGCCAGTGACCCGCCGATATAACGATCAGCGATATCTGGCAACATTTTGCGAATGGAGAATGGATGGCCCTTGACCGGAGTAAAGGTATCCTCATCCAACTTGGGGAAGACCAATACGCGACCATCAGCTGGGCTGACGATGGTGTTTGCGCCAGTGTCAAACGGGCGAGTTCCCTCTTTCAGATGGCGGATGAAGAACTCATTGAAAGAAGCGAAACTCTCCTGTGGGTCTGCGAACTCAGCGGTGTCGATGTTCAGCTCATCAATGGCACTTTGAATTTTGCCTTTAGAAAGCGGGCTGTCATAGTACCAGCCCATGGCCTTGCTCAATGCGGCGGAGCGGAACAGCAGCTTCTCAATCACGCTTGAACTGGAATCCTGATAGGCCCAACGGATCCACTTCTCCCCCAGAACCGTTTCTTCAAACTCTCGGCCGGTTTCACGGTCAATAACGATAATGGGTTGTTTCTCAGACATGTGGCAGCCCTGCTTGCAAATTACGAGGCTTTACTAGGTGAGATACTCGGTGAAGGCAAGTAACTCTCCCATTTATTTCAAAAACTGTAATCCCGCACAATTCTATCTTCACCAGATCACTCAAATCTCTCAGGATGCTCCCGAATATGCGTCAAATCAGGAAGCAACAGCGACTAAGTTAGAGCCAGCAAAATCATCTCGTTGCGGAGTTTCCTATGCCAGACAACAAACTCTCACCAGAACAACACCAGTGGGCTCAAAAGGTCTTCAGGCATTTGCAATGGAAGTTCCCCTTGGTGGAAGGTGATCCCACTGAGGAAGATGAGTTTGAGGATGTCCCGCTCGACGATGTTTCCCTTGATGCAACAACTGAAAGCAACGAGGACGTCACTCCGCAGATTGAAGCGGAACCAGATGATGAACTGACAGCTCGCAAAAAAGCTCATGATGCGGAGCTCGGCACTCTCTACAAGCGCATGAGAAATATTGCCAAGTCCATCAGGGTTGCCGGAAAACGGAAACCTGTTTTCACCGAAGAGGATGAGAGTCAGGATCTCTTTGAAGCAGCTAAGGAGCTGGGAGAAGAGCAGGTTGAGCGGGCTCAAAATTTGGTTAGAAAAGAAGATGAGAATGGTTTCACGGATCTTGGTGGGATCAAAGCTCATGTAGACAAAGCAGACCAATACCTGAAAACAATGCAAGCTGCTTATCAAAAAGGGCGCGGCAATGCGGTTGAGGAGCTGGTCGAACTTAAGAAAACCGCCGCATTACAACAAAAACGCGTTGATGATGTCTACAAAGAACGTGAACCAATCTTGCTCTGGAATGTGGATTTGTCTGCGGTCGACAAGGCTTACGACGCTGCGCAAGACAACTTCACGGAGATGAACCGAGCAATCTCTGGTTATGTGGTTTCAGAGGTCGACAGAACTCTATTGGTCGCAAAAGAGAGATATGCGGTTCTCAGGGAGGCAGTGGACAGCGCTAAGCGTTATGCGGATGCAGCTGGCACAACACTCTTACTCAAGGTGTCGATCGCTCAGCGAGAAATTCAGGATCTGGCTGGTCAGCGCGAGACATTAGATAACACCCCAGACCAGCAAAGTGCTCTCGATAAAGCCTGTGGCGAAGCAGCTGATGCGGCAAAGAAAGCAAATGACGCTGTCCTTAGCAATCGCGGTAAGGACTGTGAGAAGGCATTACAAGAAACAGAGAAGCTCATCGCGCAAGCACAGCAGGTGCTGTTGCAGGCGGTTGTTGGAACTTCTGAGATTGAGATCTCGCCACCAGAAGGTTTTGATGAGGAGGAGATCAAACGGCTTACCGGTGATGTCACAGCTCTCGAAAGTTCTGTTGAGAGGCTTAATGATCAACGGGATCTCGTGAAGAACCACGGTGTCAACTTTCCCTCTTTTGAAGCGGCATACCAATCAGCTCGTACAGACATTTTGAGTGCACAGACAGCCCTGCTGGCCAAAAATGCGTATAGCGCCCAAGAAAGCATCAGGGACATTCGCGATAGTGCAGCGGACATGCAGGACTACATAACTGAAGCGGAAGCAATGCTTCAGATTCAGGCGGAGCAGATTGCAGATCTTCGCCGCACACTTGAACCGCTTGCAGACACGCGCAAAGACTTTGAGAGATATGCGCAAGCGGACGAGAAGTTTGGCAAAAAGCAATTGACTCGGTTTGATGCTCTTTGCGGTGAGGTGAGTGCACTCATTGAATATGCAGAGGCATGCAGGGCAGGCCAGCGGGTTGAAGAAGCTGATCAGGCGATTGGAAACTCGCGCAACGGTTTGAAAAAACTGGAGAAAGAAACTCGTAGCCTGCAATGGATGCCAAAGGTCAACACTGCTGTGACGGAAGCTGAAGCACGGGAGATGCTGCAAAAGGCGATTGCACGCATCACTGTGGAACTTGAAGATTACGACAGCATGCGCAGTGTCTTCAAAGACAATGAAGAGCGACTGATCTACGCCAACTTACATGACAAGGCTGCGGATTTTGCAGAGCAAGCCTCCATTTTGCTTGAGCGGAAGAGGTTCCAAGCTTCAGAGGATGCTCTCGATAATGCCCGGATCACGCTCGATTCGATGGAGATCGCCTACGAGCGCGGTGCAGATACTGCCGCAAAAGTTGAGGGTTATCTTGCAGATGCCGAAGCTGCGAAAGACCGGATCAACGCTGTTTATGAGCAAGGGATTGCTCTGCAAGACCCTGACCATAAAAACGACTTCCTGAGCTACAACAGTATTGCAACGGATTTCGCCTTCCAGGTGGAAGGGTTGATTGCAGAAGGTAAAGTGAGGGATGCACGGGCTATTTTGAGCAATCTCAAGGTCGCTCTGGCAAATCTAGAACGCTGTGTTACGCAGAAGCCGCCGAAGAAAAAGAAAAGAAAAGCTGAACCCGCGCCGAGCCCAACACAGCAACAAGCAACAGATGAAGAACCTGTTGATCCACGTAGTGCTGAGCAGGCTGAACTGGCGCAGCAGTTATATCAGGTCCGCGCAGCTATCAATACGATCTTCAGTCAGGCACGGCCGCTTTGTGTTGATGAGTACGTGGCTGATCTGGAGGCAGCCTACGCTGGCGCGATGCAACATCATGAAGAAGGTAGCACAGCGCTTGCCGGAGATGACTTGGAAAGCGCGCGTGCATCTCTTTCTACGGCAAAACAAGATCTGGTCATCCTGCAGAAGATACAGGACAACAGCCGCCAAATCCTGAGTTCATTGTTGAATGGTTTGTCTGAAGGCGCGGCGTACTACGAGAACATTATTGCCGGGACTCATCAAAAACGCGCTGAGTTTGATGCCTGGGACATCGACCTGACTTCATTTGATGCCTCTTACAAAACAGCGCAGGAAACGCTGAGCAATCTCCGCAAGGCGATCAAAGATCAACTCGCCGGCTTTGCCAAAACTATGATGGACAAAATTGAGGATGACCGGAGAGCTTTTGAGGAAGCCTATGATACCCTTTGCGACACGAGGGATAACCTCCGTTCAGACCTAATCATAGACGTTTCTGACAGGCAGTCGAAGCTTTCGCGACTATTTGCTGCGCAGGATCGCTTTGATGGGAATGAGGCTCTTCTTGAGCGTTATGCAAAGTTTCATGCGATGGCATTGGTTTGCACCCAGATCATGCTGGATCATCTGAAAGTAGATGAAGGGAAGGAAGCGCAGAAGCAGTTCACCCAGTTTGACGAATGCGTGGCGGTCCTTGAAGAGATGTTACAGGCCGCAACACTGCCAGTTACAGAAGAAGAAAGTGAAGCGCAGAACCTCGATCAAGATGAAGCCGTTGCGATTGGCATTGAGCAGATACAGCGTGAACTCAAATCTTACGGTAAGCGCAAGGATATCTTCAAAAATGCTGAGGAACTCTCCAATTTTGAGAGCATGTTTAAGACTGCAGAAGCTTACCTCAAACAAGCCGAAACCCAACTTGGTTCAAACGCTGCTCAAGATGCACTGGAGAATGCCGAGATTACGATGGACAGTGTACGCATCGCTTTTGAACGTGGGCAGCGCACCGCCGCTAAGATTGACGGGTATCAGATCAAAGTTGAGGAGCTGGTTGAGATAATCAACAAACTCCACGGTCAACGCAACGCCATTCAGAATGATGACGATCTGGCCATATTCTTGGACAACAACGAAACAGCCAGCGAAGGGGCCTACAAGATTGAGAGCTTCCTGAGCAAAGGCAAGGTTATGGAAGCAGAGGTGCAGTTTGGCTTCCTCAACAGCCTCATCGCCAACATGGAACGGATGTTGAAACAACACACCACCAAAAAACGCAAAGGCATTTTCAAACGGCGAGGTGCAATGCGTCAAGGCAAGAAAAAGTAGGCTTTTGGAGTGCATTTTTGCCGATGCTTCAGCGCTTGTTGCAAGCGATGTTTGAATACGTTTGGCAATGTTTCTCTGCAATTCTGCCCCGACATGTTTGCATTTTAATTCGGGATTGGAACGCAGAATGAGACGCTTTTTCACGACAGGTTTGTGCGTGGTTGCCATTGCTGGTCTGGTTGGTTGCCAGACAACAACACCCGGGCAAGGTCGTTTGGGTGGCAAGGCCGTTGACTTTGAGGTGACGGAAAACTTCTTTGGCAGTGGTGGCGCGGCAACGACAGCAACGTTGCCTGATGGAGAAGTGTTCACCGGCAAGCTCGTGACCGCGAAGAGCCAAACCACCAACATCGGAGAAAGTGACTTCGATGACGGGTTTGATGATTTCGACGACTTCGATGATTTTGACGGGTTTGATGACGGGCCGTTCTTCGTCTCAACCTTCTCAACCACATACAGCCCCTATGCCCGGGGCGTGTTGTTTAGTGCGAAGCGGAGCATGCGCTGTGTCGTGACGCTTTCCAATCCATCTGGCGGGTTCTCTGATGGTGGTGTTGGACAGTGTAAACTTTCTGGTGGCGGCAGCTTCCCTGTTGAGTTTTAGAGAGCGAAATTTTTCTCACACTGTGCTTTTTGTGATTGCTGACCAAGTTGCCCCTGACTTACAGCCGGTTCAGGGGCTTTTGGCTGTGGTGACTGCGTTATTTGAACCGATCTCCAAACAGCCGAAACCGACATTTAGCTATTCGGGATTGGTAAATTACAATGAAGACTATTTTCAAGATTGGTGTGTGTGTTGCTGCTGTTGCAGTTTTGGCGGGCTGTCAGTCCACCACGACAGGACAAGGGCGTGTTGTTAGCAAAGACGGCAAGAACTCACAGAGCGTGACATTTCAGGTGACCGAAGAGTTCCTCGATGATGGCGCAGCCTCAGCTGTTGCAACACTTTCCAGCGGTGAGTTTTTCACCGGTAAGCTGGTGACTGAGAAGAAGCAGACCGAGAGCGTTGAAGACGGGTTCTTTTATGACGATGACGACGATGATTTCTTCTCCTCCAGCTCTTCCACCACTTACAATTCAAGAGCCAAAGGCGTGCTGTTCAGCGCTGCTCGCTCCATGCAGTGCCAGATCACTTTGAGCAACCCAAGCTCTGGCTTCTCAGATGGCGGCGTTGGCGAGTGTAAGATTTCTACCGGCGAGACTGTGCCGGTGCAGTTCTAAGCGAACCGCAGATAAAAGCCTGAGAAGCGCATTGCCTCTCAGGCAAGTTCAGCAGAGGGACTACCTCTGCTCGCTCTCTAGAGCATACCCGCGTTCATTTGCATTCACGCCTCATGCTCTAGCTTCTTTATTTTGAGCGTGTTCCGTTTGATTGAACTCAATCAAACGGAACACGCTCTATGCTTGTTAGGGTTTGGTGAGGTCCAGCGCGCAAGGCTCGAGCAATTCCGATATCTTCTCGCTACATCCCTGCACATCTTCTATGTGGCTGCGCACAGTATCAAACAGCGTCAGCAACGCTTCATATTCCTGCGTGTGCTCCATGCGCTCACTCATCACCACACTCATTGAATACACCAGATTTTTGAGGTGGTTGGATGAAAGGTTGAGCTGGTCCACTTCATTGCGAAGGGACATATGGGCACTTTTCTCATCTTCAGTTTTGGTCATCATTAAGCCTTCTCTGTTGGCTTGTTGAACAAACCACTCGACAGAAAGCTTTCGACAACCCACTGGCGAGCGGGAGGTTCGAAACCTGACAGAGACAGGCGGGTTTATTCCCCCGCGAAGGGTATTGTATTCACCGCCCTCCCGCCCATAAGCGAGAGTTTGCGTTTGAAGACCTAACTCCAGACACAAAAAGACCGCCAATAAACGGCAGCGGTGACCGCTCTGTGAGAGGTTTCGACGCCTCAACTTTAGGATGCGTTGTCTTGCTGCGAGTGTCAATGAGGGAAGTGGGGTTACCCCATGAAGGGGTGGTGTTGGGGCGTGCTAGAGAGTTTGTGACCTTTCCGGCAAAAGGCGCTTCAACACGTCTACTTGCTGCGTTTGGATTCATCGCTCTTCACAGGAGTCGGCGCAGTAAAGTCGAATGGTTTTGCCTTCTCATCCACCAAAGAGAAACCGAGAATTCTGCGCCGACTGCTGACGCGCTGTCCCTTATCTGTGGTCGTGCCTTCGGAGAAAGAAACCACCAACATCGGCTCAAGCAAGGCGCTGCGTTTACCATCAGGCATGGCGTACATCACCCGGCTCCAGGCCACTTGCGGCGATACGTTGGCGCTAAGCGTCCGGTAGAACCGCACCGTAAGACGGTTAGGATCGATTTCAACCGGCAGACGCTTGCCATCTTCCTCTGGCTCAGCCTTCTCATCAGTGAACTTGACCAGAGGTGTCACACCGCCAAACCGCATCGACCCAATTTGGCCATTGGCCATAACACCCACCCGCACCCCGGCATTGGCCAGTTCGACACCTTCGATCCGTGGTCGGTAAGTAACGCGGTACTCCAGGATCTGACTGCGACCTGGCTGCGCCTTCCGCGAGCCACTACCAACGCGGCGATAACCAATCTGAATGGCCGCATTGCTATAGAGGCGCCGGTCCAGGATCGCCTGCTCAGATAACGCCTCGATCACCTTGTTGGCTCGGGCAACCGCTTCATCCACGCTGATCCGTCCAAGTGGTTCACGGATCACGTCAATCTCTTCGTTAATCAGCCGAATTTCGTCAAAATTTGCATCATACCGGGCCAGGATCTGAGGAGCTGCGGACACACGCGCCCACGTGCCTGCCTCATCTCCGTAAAACGCCTCCTTCAACGCGACATCCATCTTTTCAGAACGATCCCCGTCAAGCATGAGGGTTATCGCAGCTTCGGCGGCATCAATCACCTGTTGTGCGTCACGATCATTACGCCAGGTCATCCGGATCACCGGAAGTTCCAGTCCTTCCTCAAATGCCGGAGCCTTGTATTGTGCGTTCCGTTCCAGAAGCAGCGGCGCTGTATTCCTGTTATCAGCGCGTTGCTGTTCTTGCTGGGCAGTCGCCGTTAAAGTCAGAGCAGCCAAGGCGGCAACGGATAAAAAAACACTTCTCGTCAACATCTCAAATACTCCTCTCAGCAACCACTTTGGCCATTGTCAAACATCAGGTAGCAAAAGTGGGTATCCGGGCTTGGGGCCTGATTAAGAAGTGTCTGATCGCGCAACTTCGCAGTATCCTGCACCCAGTCGCAGTGGTTCGGTGACAAACCAAAAGTGAGAGCGATTGGGGAGTTATCACCGGTAAACCAGCCTGGTCGATCTTCCATCTCTTCAATCCAGGCGCGTTCGTTCCTCAGATCATCCGTTTCCCGAAAGAAATTTCGCGGCTGGTTGTCTTTGACCGATGGCGAGTTGTGATAGCCAAAGGTCTGCCGGATCGCCTGGTCGAAATGGCTCGACAGGCTGTCGAGGTTGACCGTGCAACTTGTAACCCACATCGCATAAACGGCCTCATCACCGCCTTGAGTGCCAAGCCGTGTAGAGCTAGGAAAACTAACCGAGCAAATACCGTTACGCTGGTATCCGAACTGAATAAGAGCTCGCCAACCGTGCCCGGCATAGACTGACAAAGTGCGAGAATCCCCGGCAACATGGTCGATCCCACCCAAATTCTGCTCAATGAAATCCTCAGGCCATGCATTTGCATTGGACCAGCGGGTACCTGTCCAACCCCGATTGTTAAGCTCGCTGCGCAGGCTTGATGTAACATCGTTCAAGTCTGAATTTTGACAGCCATTGCCAGTGAAATCGGTAGACTCGTCAATCCAATAGTTGGCACCGTCCGCATTCGCCTGGGTGGTAATCAGACAAGCCAGCATGGCACTAACCGCAATTTTAAAGAATGAATACGAATAGAAGAAGGGTACTTTCATCGGGGAATTCCCCTTAAAGCTGTAAGAAGATCCAAATTATAAAAACAACGAGACCATCATACGGAATGTGAGCTGCATTCAACATTACCGCAATTCAGGGGTGTAATTGAGACGAGTAAGCAACGATGCAGCCGTATAATTGAGGCGTCAACAGCACAAAGAAACAGGTCTTACAAGGTCTTGCTTAAGCTACTCTGCAAGCTCTCTCAGCGAGATTTCAATATGTCCAACCTGGACACAGAAAACCCAAGTTGCATCCTATTTAAGTGATTGCATTTATTCATGAAAGGCTGTCCGCGTCGCTCACTCCACCTTTTCCGGCATGCCTTTGCCGTCGTCCCACCACAAGAGGTGTTGTAAGCAACACCCTTTCGCCCATAAGCGAGAGTTTTCGTATAGAGAACCAGCTCCAGACGCAAAAAACAACAGATTGCAGTTGCTTCTCGCGATAATCTCTAATGGGCGACCTTATTGAGCAAATCAATGCCATAGGCCTGCTCACCATCGAGGATGGTACCCTCTGAAAGGGATATGCGCAGAACGATGGAGTTGGGATTTTCCTCATCGCCTTCCTGATCAAACCATTTGAAGATATTTTTGAACTTCGCTCTAATTTCTGAGTTCTTTTCAGATTTCACCCAGCCGAGGTTCTCAGCAGTTCCCTGGAAAGAAAAACCTTCCATACCGCAAACAGAAACCTCGTTGTTCTTCTCTATTTGCAATGTTTTATTTTTTCTTGCGTCAGTGGAAACATAAAACACGCCATTTTCGTAGTAGGCGCAAACCATACGGGTTGAAGGGCGTGGTTTACCGGCTTCCTTCTCAGATAAGGATATTGTCGCGAGGGCAATAATCACTTCCTTATCGTTTCCGCAACGCGTTTCAATAAGCTTGATGGTATCTTCGTACTTGCTCATTTTCAAACACCTCCAATTTTGGTGTTTCTTACAGAGGACATAGTTGAGTACTTGTTTCGGCGTTCCGCTGCTCTGTATAAGCTTGCAATCGAGGCTATATGAGGCAGTAAGTGGATACCTTCCCAAGCTACTTTGCTGTTTCGCACTTCTCCGGGCTCTGGTGCCCAAGAAGGTTATGACGCCCTTCTATATAAGGGACAGTCCCATTGAGACCAGATATTCCAAGAGGTAGGAACAGGAGTTCACGCTCATGTCAGGCAATCTGTATGGTCTCTAACCTCCGTACACTTACCTTCGTGATGCATAGAGCTCACAAAAAAGCTTAAGCTCATCTCCCTTAGCATCAAGTCCGAATCATGCTTCTCGCACAGGTTATTAAATCGCTTTTACGCAACCATTCCGCGATTCATTGTCGTGTGATGAAGACGTTTCAAGCAGGGTATTGCGAGGCGCAAGCTATCTGCACTTTCCCACGCTCCTCACCCAACCTTCTCCGGCATGCCTTTGCCGTTGTTCCACCAGCGGTTTGGGTTGGTGCTTGTGGGGTTGTAGGCGGCGCGGCTGGCCCAGTCTTCGCGGAGGAAGATGACGGGTTCTTCGTAGTGGTGGGCGTAGATTATGGCGTCCATGACTTTTTCGAGCACTTTTGGGTCGCGCTCGATGGAGATTTTGAGCTCTACCATGGGGTAGGTCTCTGTCATGCCAGCCTGAAAGCCCTCAATGTGGGTTGTGGTGGTTGAGTTTGGTTCTGGTTGGGACGTTTCCTTGCCAACTGCGGAAATGCTGGCGTTGCGTTGGTAGCGGCCGAAGCTGAGCGGCTGCACCTGCATGACGGCATCCAATATACGGTCCGTGTCCTCTTCCAGCGTCTGAATTTCGATTGTCCAGACGGGCTCGAAACGGCCCGATTTTGCCTTGTATTCTGATAGATCGGACATGGTCCCCTCCCCTTACTCAGTATCCTGCGGGTTGCCGCGAAATGTGCCATAGAGGCCTATGATGCCAACCGTACATATCAGTGCGCCAGCGATGACGTTGAACAGCGTGCCTTCATAAAACGATGTGTAGGCGAAGTAGGCACCGTAGACGCTGATGAAGCAGGTGATGAGCACGTACAGGACTTTGCGGAAATTACGCATGATACGGCCTCGCTAGCTGGCAGGAACTACACCGGAGCCTAGCAGATTCCTTCTGCTTTGCATCCATGTTTGAGCAGCGTTCTGGTGATGAACATGTCGCTTTTATTCAATACGCACCTGCAGCACATTGCTAGGGTCTTCCTCATGAAAACAGGAGGCATTCCATGCATTTAAAATACGTCATTTTGTACGTTGAGAGCCCACGCGACACCATCGACTTTTACTGCAAGGCGTTTGGTCTGGAGCCGGGCCTGATCACCAAGGGCGAGGATTATGGTGAGGTGAAAACCGGTGAGACGACACTGTCGTTCTCCTCCTTCAAACTGATGGAAGACCTTGGCAAAAACCCATCGCAGGCGGATGCGAGCAATCCGTGCTTTGAAATTGCATTCCAAACCGAGGATGTTGCTGATGACCTTGCCAAAGCACTGGCAGCAGGTGCTGAGCTTGTGCAAGAGGTGAAGGAAGAGCCTTGGGGGCAGACGACATCCTACGTGAAGGATAGGAATGGATTTCTGATTGAGATCTGCTCGCTAGTGACGGCTCCGGCATGATGCGGGAGATTAGCCGAACGCGACCGATTGGGCCTGCTGTTTGAAGCCTGTGTTTGCAGAGAACTGCATTGGCGAGGTACCGAACCAGCGCTGGAACTCGCGGGTCATGTGGGCTTGATCAGAGAAGCCGTTGTCCAAGGCAAAGTCGGCCCAGTTCTCCGCAGTCTCAATATGGCGGGCTGCTTTGCGGATGCGGGCGAGCTGTCGCCAATAGACTGGCGAGCGGTTGGTGTGGCGCGCCAAGGTGCGCTGCAAGGTTTTGAGCGTTACCCCCAACGCTCCAGCGGAGGCGGCAATGGGCAGTTGCTCCTCCGCGATACAGCCCAGCGCTTCTGAGACCCTGTTGTTTAAGTTGGTGTGTTCCGCCAGTCGTTCGCAGATGCTGGCTTGATCCCAAGACTTCAAACCATTGAGAGCTGCAAGCAGTGCTGGCTCATTCACCTGTGCCCCCGGTTTGAGGCGGAAGCCGATCATGCGCTTTACGGTGATGCGTTCGGGTTGGTGCGGCTCATCAAACAGCTTCGAGACTTGCCATGACAGGCGCTGGCCCTCCACCTCTGTGACGATCAGATCTCTGCAGCCATCCGGCAGAATTGGTCCGGATGCACCAAGTTGACCCGAATGATGCCAGACTTGCGCGAGGGTTTCCGGCAGAGAGCTGGCAGTTTGATTGTGTTGCAAACCTTCCCTCCTTGTTCTGCCTGCTGGTCCGCTTATGCAATTTGCCATTAGAGCATTGAAGGATCAATCGGAATTGCTCCAATGCTCTTGCTCTTTGGCATAACGCCTATTCAGTGGCGATGAAAACATCCCGCTTCGGAAACTGTCGTACAGCTTTAGACTGCTGATTGAAGTGCGCCGCCAACAGGTAATCCGGATTGCTGGCGAGCCACTCTGACAGGTCTATGGCCTGATACTCACCGGTGTTGAAGGCGATCAGAATGCGGGCCTTTTCCGTGCCGGTGTTTTCAATAGAATGGCCATAGCCTTGCGGGATATAGCCAACATCACCCTTGTTCAGCGTCTCAACGGCATAACGGCCTTTGGCACCGAACATGGTCACACTGATGCTGCCTTCCATCACGTACTGCCACTCATCCGCATTGGGGTGCCAGTGAAGTTCTCTCAGTGCACCTGGATCAAGCTCCAGAACAAGGCCGGTGATGGTGGTCGCGATGGGAAACTCATTCTGACTGACACGCCATATTCGGCCACCTTTACGGGTAACCTTAGGTTCCTGTTTCATCAGGCTGTATTTGTGCGTTTCCGGAGTGGGGTTGAACTCGCCCTGATGCGGAAGTGTTGGCTGCTCCGGCGGGATAACGCCCTTGACAAAGTAGGCTTCCGATTTTGGGAAGTTGTCGAACGCGCTTTCTGGCATGCCAAGGTTTTGGGCGAGTAGCTTCTTTGGTGTGTGGCCGAGCCAATCGGTGATGCTGAATGTGCCAAATTCGGAGAAGTAGCCGTTATCGAAGATCAGGATGAAATGGCAGGGCTCGTCTCCCAAACATTGGATTGAGTGGCCGTGCCCTCTTGGAAAGTACCAGACGTCTCCAGGCTCGAAGTCATTGGTCGCCGACTGGCCATTGGGATTGATAACCGTCGTTCGGCAGTTGCCATCCATGACGAACGTCCATTCTGCTGCGGTTGCGTGCCAGTGCAGCTCTCGGGCGACACCCGGTGCGAGGCGCATGGAGACCCCGGCAATTCCAGTTGAGATGGGAAACTGTTCGACGGTGGCTTCTTTACCAAAGCTGCCGCCATCAACACGCCCAGCAGTTTTCTCCAGCTCGAACTTAAATTTTGGCAGTTCGTTGTTGGCCAAATCCGGTTCAGGAACGTTGTTCCAGAATGGTCCTGATGGGTATTCAGCTGCGGAAGCTTGTGTCGCCACCGCTCCGCCCATACCTGCTGCCACTGCAGCTTTGAAAAAGTCCCGTCTTGATGCGCCAGACATGTTGCCTCCCTACGATCAGGAAATGCAGCGCACACACTTTATCACGGTACTTTTTGGGGGCAATGGTAGGAGTACGTTGTCAGCGCAAAACAGCGGAAATGCTGCGGTTAGCGTTAACCGCTCGTGCTCGGGCAAGCATTATTGATTTTCATTTGAATGCCACACAACTTCAGAGGAAAATAAGTTTGCAAGGACAAAACTGCTGCTGTGCCGGACGTACCTTTTAAAGACGCAGCTGTATCTTACTGCGCGTCACCAACCTTGTTTTTAAAAGCTCATTTGCAAAGATTGGATAGTCCATGTCTGTCGATGTTTCTCAGCAATATAAAACCAGCTCAAACCTCAAAACACGCGCAAATCTGCATCGTCGGTATGCGAACAAGAGTTGGTTTGAGTGGGCTTTCAAGCAAATGGAGCTTCAGGAGAACGACAAGATTGCTGACGTTGGTTGCGGGACCGGGTGGTTCTGGACCGCCAATCAGCATCGGCTGCCCACAGGACTGGAGGTTTCACTCCTTGATCAATCCGCGCAGATGATCGCTGAAGCTGAAGAAGCGTTGGTCAAACTGCCCGCAATCAAACAGGTAACGACTTGTGTTGAGCAAGCTGAAACCATTCCGTTTGAAGATGCCTCCTTTGACGTGGTGATGGCCATGCACATGGTCTACCACCTTTCAGATACAGATAAGGCGATGGATGAAATGCGGCGCATTCTGAAGCCGGGCGGGCGCTTGATCATTACACTCAACAGCCCCACTAACCTTCAGCAGGTTTATGAGTTGAACAGCCGTGTGTTTGATGTTGCTCCGATAGATCCGTCTGTCGTGATAGCTCCACCGAATAAGATTGCAGAGCGTCTTCAACATCGCTTCAACACCCTCTCACTACAAACCTATAAGGATGTGTACGCCATTGACGATGCTGAGACCGTATTCTCAACGCTAACCTCCTACCCTCCGGGCAACGAGGCAACGCCGCAGCTGCAAGAGCAGCTAATGGGTGAGATCACGAGGAAACTTGAGGAGCATAACGGCACCATGCATACACCGCATGAAGTGCTGATGTTTGTTGCAGAGGCCCCGAGAAAGGGGTGATTATCGCTCTTCCTCTTCGGCGAGGTAGCGTTCGAGTTTGGTGTGGTTGGCGACTTTGAGTTCGCGGCCACGTTTTTCGACCAGGCCGTGTTCGATGAGTTGACTGACGGCGCGGCGGTAGACGCGTTCTGAGCAGCCGAAGCGTTCGGCTTCGCGGAAGACGCGCTCGAACTGGATTGGCGGTTTGTTGCCGCGTTCACGGAGGAGCAGGTCTTTCGCAATGTTGTAGGCCAGCGGGTACATGAAGTGCGAGGTGACCCGGTCCATGACACCCTGATAAGTATCCGCCAGACATTGGCTGAGCCAGATGCCCACGTGAGGGTGTTGCACCAACAAGGCTTCCAGCTCTGCAATCGGGATGACGCGCACGCTGACCGGACCATCGCAGCGGATATCAAACTGGATAGGTTTGCCCGTCAGAAACTCTATCTCACCGTAAAGGCGATCTTCGATATTGAACCTGCCATGACTGAAGCGTCGCCCATTGGCTGCGGTATAGCTAACCGTGCAGAAGCCATCCTCTATCCAGTACAGATGTTCAAGGTTTTGGCCTTGCCGGAGCAGGTAATCTCCGGGCTCCATATGGCGTAGAAGAAACGGACCAGTTTTGACCCATTCTAATACTTCCTTATGTCCAATTTCTGCGAGCGATTTAATTGTCATTTTTGCATTATTTAATTCAGAGATACGGACAATTGTCCTGTTTTTGAAACGGAGATATTTCTACCCTTCTCCTTGCAAGCTGCATAGGAGAATCTGATGACACCGCATATCAACGCCCAGACTGGAGACTTTGCTGAAACAGTCCTCATGCCGGGTGATCCGCTTCGCGCAAAGTATATTGCAGAAACCTATCTGGAAAATGTACGCGAAGTAACAAACGTGCGTAATGTGCTTGGTTTTACTGGTGAATACAAGGGTAAGCCAATCTCAGTTATGGCACATGGTATGGGCATGCCATCCATCTCTATCTATGCGCATGAGCTGATCAACTTTTACGGCGTGAAACAAATCATTCGTGTGGGCAGCTGTGGCGGTGTTGATGAAGAGCTGAAGCTTCGTGACCTTATCGTCGCGACAAGCGCCAGCACCAACTCCGCAATGATCCGTGATCGCTTTGCTGGCTATGACTATGCTGCTGCCCCTGATTTTGAATTGCTGAAGGCCTGTTCTGATGCTGCTGGTGGCCTGGGTCTGTCGCCGCGCTTCGGTAACATCCTTTCTGGTGACCTGTTCTACGGTTCCAACCCTGCACTGCTACCAGCAATGCAGAAAATGGGCGTTCTCGCTGTTGAAATGGAAGCTGCTGCATTGTTCGCAATTGCTGCGGAGTTCCGTGTGAAAGCACTGTGCGTGCTGACCGTGTCCGATCACCTGATCACAGCAGAGGAAACCTCCTCTGAAGAACGCCAGACCAGCTTTAACCAGATGATGGAACTGGCTCTGGAAACTGCATATGCAACAACACCAGAAATGGCTGCGGCATAATGAATATGGAACTTGTAGGCTATCTGGCCTCAATTACTGTGATGACTTCCCTCCTGATGGGCAACGTCCTGTGGCTTCGTGTGATCAATATGGTCGGTTGCATCCTGTTCACCATTTATGGTGTCGCAGTTGATGCTTACCCGGTTGTTTTGCTCAACGGCATGTGCGTGTTCATCAACATTTACCACTTGGCAAAACTGAGAAAGCAACAACAACAAGCACTTACGCCAGAAGAAGCGTAAGGCACTCGCCTCCCATCAAGCCAAGGTAATTGTAAACTTGAAAGCCGGAGAGCGTTTCATCGCCTCCGGCTCTTTCATTTCATCCTTCAACAGCCGAAACATTTAAAAGCCTAGAACATACCGTTTTCATGCGAAAAATCTTTCGGAATTTCCTGCACGATGTCCCAGTGTTCTACAATCTTTCCCTCATCATCATGCCGAACAATCTCGATCACTGCATTCCCCCAGTCCGCATACTCTACCAGAGCAAATGTGAGGTCCCCTTCAGACACGGCTTGGTGCACGGTGACATTGCTGAGTTTACCGTCACTGTTCTTGAAGAACCCAAGGATTGGCTCAATCCCATTTGGAACCTGCGGGTTATGCTGAATATACTCTTCACCAAAAAGACTTTTGAGGGTCGCGACATCACCCGCAATGCCTTTAGCAAAGAAATCAGTAGCCATTTCTTTATTCCGAGCAAGGTCTGCCTCGGAAACATCTGCATTCGGGTTCCCTCCGCCATCAATCATCGAATTGCCGTTGGCGGTTTTTGATTTCGGTGTTTCAACCTGGCTCGCATCCCAATGCTCTATGATTTTCCCGTCCTGGACACGAAATAAATCTCCAACAATCATTGTGTGTTCACCAATTGTGACGCGTGACTGCGTCGCAACAAGATTGTCTTGAGCAATAACGCGCACGACTTCTCTCGCAGGGGTAATTTCATTTTCCCGCATCTGCGTGATCGCTTCGCTCAGACCGTCAACACCGTCCTTAACCTCTGGGCTGTGCTGTATGTATTGCGGGTGATAATAGGTCTCAATCAGCTCAGTCTTTTGTGCGTCGAACACTTTTGCCAGAGCATTTAGCACCAGTTCTTTGTTGTTTTTTTCCAACTCACCGGCAAGACCAGCAGAAGACAATAAGATCAAACAGACTGCTGTCAGTTTCGATAGAAATTTCATCGGACGCTCCATATGTAAACGTCGAGATATAGACGGCCTTGTGAGTTCTAGCGATAACACCTATTAGATTCAGGTTATGAAGATTTTCGATCACCTTACATTAGATGGCTCAACCCTCCGGCAGTTGGTGGAGTTGAATGAGACCCGCTCCGTAACCCGCGCTGCTACTCGTCTGGGAATGACGCAATCCTCGCTAAGTTACTCTCTGGAGCGTGCTCGAAAGACTTTGGCTGATCAACTCTATATCCGTGTGGGCAATAGCATTGAGCCAACAGAACGGATGCTTCAGATCTTACCGGTTGCACACCGTATCTTGAGAGATTACGACACTCTCGCCATGCCTGCTTCGTACTTACCGGAGCAAGATGTAGGGACGCTCAAGATCGCAGCGAATGCATTGGAGCGGGATCTTCTGGTCAAGCCGATGTTCAATGAACTTCGGAAACTCGCACCCGGCATGACTCTGGAACTGCGCTCGACCGGGTCTTGGCTGGAAGTTCGCGAAAATCTACGAAACCGAAATGTTGACTTGGCGTTGTTCCCCACTCTTTTGAAAGAGGGTGGAGATATTATTCAACGTAAGTTAGTCGATATGGAAATGGCTGTTTTCTACGACAGCTCTGTGCGTTCTGCGCCTCAAACTTTAACAGAATATTGCGCTGCAAACCATGCGGTGGTTTCTCATGGTGAGATCAGAAGCTCAGGGATTGATCAGCTGTTAGCTGAGCAGGGCCTGAAGAGAAACATCGCGCTACGCGTTTCTGACTTTGATAGTCTGGGTGTTCTTCTGAAAGGTACAGATCTGATTGTCTGTCTTCCCGCAATGCTTCAATCCGGCTCCCTTAGCAGTCTGTCAACTGCGTGCCCCCCTTTGCCTGTGCCGCCAATGTGTCTCGCTCTGTTTGTGCATGAAAGCCAATTATCTAATCCGAGGCTTTCTTTCTGGAGCGACAAGCTGACAAGAGGCGCAAACTTGAAAGCCTAAAGCAGTTCGCATTTGAGTTGAAACACAGGAACTGCTTTAGCCTTTGTTTTTGCGTATCTTTATCCGAAAATCGGTTTCCACTTTTCGGAGATACGCTGTAGGTGAAACCTAATCCAGCATTACGTTGCGGCGGGCTTCGTTGGTGCGTTTGGTGGAGAGGAGGAGGTTGGTCTCGCTGGCTGAAATGCCATCAATCAGACGGATGCGGCGCAGCACATCATCGAAGTGGACGAGCGTATCGGTTCCCAGCTCCATGATCAGATCCCACTTGCCGTTTGTTGTGTGCAAGGCAGTGACCTCGGTCATCTTGTTGAGGTGATCGACGATGCGTTGGGTGCCTTTGCCCTCGATCTTGATCATCATAATGCCACGAACAGGTTGTTCAAAGACATCGCCCCGCAGCACGACCGTGTAGCCGAGAATGTCACCAACAGACTTCAAACGCTCCATACGTGAGCGCACAGTCGAGCGAGAAATCTTCAGCTCAAGGGCTAGATCAGAAACACTCGCACGCGCATTTCTACGTAGTGTCGCGATGATTTTTTGATCTATACCATCCAAAGTGCGTAACCTTACTTACCAATCTGGCCAATGCGACCACCATTTTGATCACAATGACAGCTTTTTACCGCCACTTCCACAAGGATAATAGTCCATATCGGATTTAATCGGGAAGTGGGAATGAAGAATACCGTTGTGCTCGTCGGGGCACCTGTACAGACAGGAACCAACATTCAGGGCTGCTTGATGGGCCCGGATGCTCTACGAACCGCCGGACTGCAAGACTCCCTGGAAGCACTTGGCTACTCCGTTATAGACCGAGGCAACATTTTACCAGAGGCAAGTCGGGATCGAGTTCATTCCAACAGCGCTGTCCACCATTTGAGTGAGACAATCAGCTGGACTGAGAAGCTCCATGACGTCGCTTTAACGGAAATTCGTGAAGGTCATCTGCCCGTCTTCCTTGGTGGGGATCACTCCATGGCAGCTGGAACTGTCAGCGGTATTGTCCGTGCGGCGGCAGAAGCTGGTGAAGAACAGTTTGTGCTCTGGCTGGATGCGCATCCTGATTTCCATAATCTCAGCACAACGACCAGCGGCAATCTGCACGGCACGCCCGCGGCTTACTTTTGTGGTCTCTCCGGTTTTGAGGGGTATTATCCGGAGCTGAACACATCAATCAAGCCAGAGAATATCTGCATGATGGGCTTGCGGTCCGTCGACAATGCGGAGCGGGCTGCCCTGCAGAAAACCGGCATTGAGACCTACGACATGCGCCGGATCGATGAAAACGGTGTAGTCAAGCCGATCAATGAGTTTCTGGAGCGTGTGAAGGCCGCCAATGGCCGGCTACACCTGAGCTTTGATGTGGACTTTCTGGACCCGGACATTGCACCAGCAGTGGGCACGACTGTTCCAGGCGGTGCGACTTTCCGTGAAGCGCATTTGATTATGGAGATGCTCTGCGACAGTCGGTTGGTCACCTCTGTGGATCTGGTAGAGCTGAACCCATTCCTGGATGTGCGTGGCCGGACAGCGACTTTGATGGCGGATCTGGTTTCCAGCTTGTTTGGCAAGCAGGTGCTGGACCATCCAAACCGCGCCTGATCGCAAGCAACACAATAAAAGATAGGTATCCCCATATGGTCCAGTTCGTAAGCGTTTCTAAAATTTTGGACTTGGTCAACAAACACGGTGTCGAGACTGTTTTGAAAGGCATGACCGAGTATGTGGAGGAAGATTACCGCCGCTGGTCTCTGTTTGACAAAACACCTCGTATTGCAAGCCATTCCAAAGTTGGCGTTATCGAACTGATGCCGACCAGCGATGGGGAGCTGTACAGCTTCAAATATGTGAATGGTCATCCGAAGAACACCAAGGAAGGTAAGCAGACTGTGACTGCATTTGGCATGCTTGCTGATGTGGACACGGGCTATCCGTTCTTCCTCTCCGAGATGACTGTTCTGACTGCCCTGCGTACTGCTGCGACCTCTGTTATGGCGGCAAAGCATCTGGCGCGAGCAGATTCAAAAACCATGGCGATCATCGGCAATGGAGCTCAGTCTGAATTTCAGGCGCTGGCGTTTAAGGCGGTTATGGGCATTACCAACTTGCGCCTGTTTGATACGGATGCGGAAGCAACAGAGAAGTGTGCTGCAAACCTTGACGGTAAAGGCTTTACCATCACCATCTGCCGCAGCTCTGAAGAAGCAATCACGGGTGCGGATATCATCACCACGGTGACCGCTGATAAGCAGCAGGCCACCATTTTGACCGACAACATGGTTGGAGCTGGCGTGCACATCAATGCCATTGGTGGTGACTGCCCCGGCAAGACCGAGCTGCACAAGGACATTTTGCTGCGCTCCAAGATCTTCGTTGAGTATCCGGAGCAGACCCGCATTGAAGGCGAGATCCAACAGCTAGATGACGACTATCCGGTTGTTGAGCTTTGGGAAGTGATTACGGGCGCTGCTGAGGGCCGCACCACAGAGCGGGACATCACCTTGTTCGACTCCGTAGGTTTTGCCATCGAGGACTTTTCCGGCTTGCGCTACATCTATGATCTGGTGAAGCAGGATGAAACAACTCAAGACCTTGAGATGATTGCTGAACCGGCTGATCCGCGCAATCTCTTTGGTCTTTTAGAAGTTAAACAAGCTGCCGAGTAAGAGCAGCGGTCATCGTTAAACTATCCCTTGCCCGGGGTTTGTAAGCGCCTGTCCACCTAGCAGGCGCTTCTTTTTTGCTGCTTAGCTCATAAGTGAGAGCCAAGCCCAGTCTCTTCCAGATCATTTACAGGAGGGTCTCAATGTGAGCTCTCTTTGCTTCAAGCCAGATCTCATCAATAAAAAGGCTGATGGTCTCGCGCAGTTCAACGCTGTTGTTTGGATCAAGCTGTTCGGCAAGAAGTTTATCAAACACTTCTGCTTCTACTACTCGGCCTTCCACGGTCTCTGCGATCTCAGGGGTGTATTTTTGTGCGATGAACTCAGTGATCACATCAAGGGTATCCACAGCCGCTTGCCTGATCTCATTATCTGGGACGGAGAAGTCACCCTCCAGCAACTCTGCCGGAAGTACAGACGCCACGTCATGGTTTTCTGGTTCAGCAGCTTTTACTTCGACTTTGGAAACGAATGGTGCGAGTGAGTCACTATTCAGCTTTTCCTCGGCAAAGTGAACACCAGTTACAACCTGCCTTGATGTCAGGCTATGGTTCTGGCCAGCAGAGAAACCACAGGCGTTGCAGGCCTGATCGTAGGCTTGGGTTCCAAGGGTTTCACCATATTTGTCCAGAAGAGCAGTACGGAACGCTCCTTGATCTGCTCCCTTTTGAGAATCCGAATTGCCTTGCAACGCAAGCCAGGAGACAAAACGACCTTGGATTGACGTGCTTGCCTGACGGGTTTGTACGCCCCCATCCGCAACCGTCAGCTTTTGAGAAGGCTCTGATGCGATCGCGATATTCTGGAAGTTACTCAAGCTAACTGAAGTCATAGTGTCCATCCCATTCTGCTGGTTTTTTTGTGATGGGATCAGACTAACGTTAAGTCAGATGAGCCACTGTTTTGTTCATCACAGCGCTCATGACACCTGAGTAACAACTCTGTCAGGCAGGGGTTGAGAAGCGATCTTTATTGTTGCTTTTCTTGGATAATGGACTGAAAGAACTTAGCTTTATGCGAGGCATCACGAGCTGGACTGCACCCGCCTAAAGTCGTGAATAACTGAATTATCTTCAGCCAACTCAAGCTAATTTGCTCAGTTTGGCGTTGCTGGCAAGTTCCGTTTTGAACCGCAACTGAAATCTGCCAGTTATTGAAGTCAGAGTTTAAAGAGCAAGCATCGCAATCGTGAGTGAAAGCCCAAAGCAGTCTTTCTTCAGGCTCCCACCAAGCTACATGCATGTCACTTTGCCTATATAGGCTGTGGGTGCAGCTTCGCTCACTTGTTGCGCTGATTGTAGCAAGCCCGCATCTTTGCAGTTTCAGCACTACTCAATTTTGCCTCCGGGCGATAAATATCGAACTCAAATGTTTCACTGCGGCCTGCATCAGCACGAAACCCCTGCGATGCATTTGGCTTGACCTCTTTCAAGCATGAACTGTAAGCCTTAAAGGAGATAAAGGCTCGCTTGCTTTGCTCACTTGAACCACAGGCAGTCAGCAGGCTCAACATAGCGACAGACGCCAGCACGAGGGGTGCAGATTTCTTTTTCATAAAGCAGAGCTTTCGTTGTTTGGGTGACACTTCTTATGATTTGATCGCTTCACGTTTGCGACGAGGCCAGAGCCTTTGAGCGCGCCAATATTGGTTACTCGCTTAGTTTCTGACATACCGAAAATCGACGGCATGGATACCATAAAAAATGAGATGCACAACACGGCGAGAGCACTAAAAGCTAGTTGGAAGCAATTTGCAACTTCAGGCACAAACTTGCCGGAATACTCGCTCTGATATAAAGCTGCGCCCTCTTATTATCTGTGAAATTTAAAGGGAGTCGCGCGGCTATGATTACCTGTTATGTGCATTATGAATTGAACCCGAGGAAGGTTGCTGAGTTTGAGCATTATGCCCGGCTTTGGATCCCGTTGGTTGAGAAGTTTGGTGGGCAGCATCATGGGTATTTTCTGCCTCACGAAAGCACGAATGACCTGGCGCTGGCTTTGTTCTCGTTTCCATCGCTCGCAGCCTATGAGCAATATCGCAAAGACAGCATGAAAGACGAAGACTGCCAGAAGGCCTTTGCTTACGCCGAAGAAACGCAATGCATACGCCGTTATGACCGGCAGTTTTTGCGGCCAGTGCTGAAGTAACTCCGGGAGTGGGGTCTTCGTTGAAGTCTACTTGGTGTGTTTCAAAGAGTATTCGACGACCTTGTCGCCTGCGATGAGCAGGAGGAGTTTCTTGGAGTCCCGTTTCACTTCAACAGGGCACTTCTTGGCGGCATCGGCTTTAATTTCCGTGAGTTTTTTGTCGAGGGCGGCGAGTTCGCGTTCGGCTTTCCGGAAGTCATTCCGCTTTTTACCGGCTTTTTTCCAATGAGGTGCCAGCTTTAGCAGATTGGCTTGCGCCTCTTCATACTCTTTGTCTTCGCTGAGCTTTTTGACGTCGCCTTTGTTTTTCTTACTCGCCTCATACAGTTTGGCGACCAGCTGGTTGTAGAGCTTGTCGAGATCATCAAAACCGCTGCTTTCGCGCTCCAGTGAGTTTTTGAGCCGCGTGAGCTTTCCGTGCGCTTCCGAGGCTTTGGAAACCTTGGGGGAGTCTTCAACGGCTGCCTCATAGCTTTTATCAAGGAAGGTTTTGTTGCCCAGCTCTTTGTTGAAGTTGGTTATATCCAGTAAATGAATGCCGTGTTTATGGTCCATTTTCTGCTTCAGGTCCGAAAGACCGCTGCGGAAATCGGAGAGGTTTTTAAAGGTCTTCAGAGTTTTTCCGGCCATTTCTGTCACCTGCTATTATTCAAAAAAACGCTAATGCAAAACGGTCAGGCTCAAAAGGAAGAGGTCTTTCGTTAGTTAAGCAAAGCAGAACCGGAGGTGACAAAAGCGAGTGTTTCGGTGAAGTTGTTCGCTTTGGCTTTTCTGAAAGACTAAGCCGGAAACTGCACTGGTCTTTCCCCACGCACAAACGTTTCTTTGAGAATTTAAAGTGGGTGGGTTGAGTAAAATACTATTTCCCCAAAACCTAAAATATCCTAGTAGTTTTGCTGGGCAATGCAGCAAGGGCCCGACCCTTTTGATTTTCCCATCCTCCATTCACTCGCAGCGTTTTGTGCAAGACGAAGCGCGCGCAGCTCTGGTTTGTCAAAATGAAAAGCTTCTCCGCTGCTTGTCAAAAAATTGCAAAAGACTCCGTCAGCCTGTTCTGGATCATGGTCAAGACCATGGTTCCTGTGATGATCCTTGTTCGCATTCTGATGGAGTTCGGGATGGTAGATTACCTGGGCATTGCGCTTGAGCCGCTGATGGGTCTGATGGGCCTGCCTGCTGTAACGGGGCTTGTTCTTGCAGTTGGCTTGCTGGTAGGCACCTACTCCGCAGTGGCTGTGATGCTGACTATTTTGCCGCTGGTATCGCTGAGTGTTGCTGATGTGACTGTGCTGCTTTCTGTGGTGTTGATCGCCCATGCATTGCCTCTGGAGCAGAGTATCTCCCGCCGTGCCGGGATCAGCTTTGTGTTTTCCTCCAGCCTTCGGTTCGTGGTGGGCATCACCTACGGCATGGTGCTGAACCTGTTTTACTCCGCAGGTGGCTGGCTGCAGCAGCCGATCCAGCTTGACTGGTTGCCTTTCGTGCCAACGATCGAAGAGACATGGCTGCAGTGGGGTTACTCCAGTGCGTCGCTGCTCTTCACCATGTTCTGGATTATCATGGGGCTGATCATCTTCCTGAAGTTGCTGGAACTGATGAAGATCACCGATCTGATTGGTTGGCTGCTCTCTCCGTTGCTACGCCTCATGGGCATCAGCAAGGCAGCAACGCCGATCACCATGGTTGGTGTTTTACTTGGGCTTTCTTACGGTGGTGGCCTCATCATCAAAGAAGCGCAGGAAGGCAAGTTATCCTCTCGCGATGTGGTGTTGTCGCTCTCCTTCATGGGCATCTGCCATGGGTTGATTGAGGATCCGCTGGTGATGATGGCGTTTGGCGCGCACTGGTCCGGCGCACTGGTTGGGCGTTTCGTGTTCTGCGTTGCTGCGATGGCGCTGATTGGTCGCTTGATCCAGATGATGCCGGAGGATGCGTTCAACCGGTTCCTCTACCGCCCAGCGAAAACAGCCAAGGCGGTTGGCTGATACTCTGTCCTGTTCCTGATGCATAGTTACGTTTCAGGAACACGCCTCGCTTAAGATGTTTCGCAGTGAGCTTACTCAGGTCTGATTGCGGAACATGTGCATGAGCGAAACACCTCCTCAAGAGACGCGCCCCCCTAACGAGGCCTGGTTTGAAACCAGGTGGTGGTGGCGGGTGAAGATGTGGCTGCAATGGGCCAGCTGGCTGCAGTACCTGCCCAATCTGGTGGTTGTGGTGCTGTTGCTGGTGTTGGCTGGGATCGGTGCGCTGGTCGGGTGCTGGCCATTTCTGTTGGTGGATTTGCCGCTTGTTCTTGCGGTGCTGTTGTTTTTCAATCTGATTTTCGATGTGGTTACAGTTCGGTATGGCTTTCACCCGGAAGAGCCGCTGCCAACCAGCCTTGAGCATCTGGATGCATTTGAGTTGATGCGGACGCGGGTCTCGTGCCGGTCCTTTCAAAAGCGGCTTATGAGCGAAGAGCATCGCCAAATGGTGCTTTCATTGGCAGAGCGGACTAGCAGGCCAGAGCATTGTCTGGGCCCTCACCCCATTCGCTTTGAATATGTCGACAATCCGCTTGTGGTTTGGCCTGCGGTTGGGACGCATGAGTTTTTGGTGGCTATTGCACCGCGTGCGTATCATGAGATGGCGGTGGTGGATGTGGGGCGCAGTTTGCAGAAGGTGGTGATTGAGGCCACGCGGCAAGGGCTGGCCACCTGCTGGATTGGGCCGGGAGCCGACCACAAGAGCATCATCAAGCATCTGGGTGAACGGTTTGATCCTGAGAAGGATCACATCATTTGCGTTTGCGGGTTTGGGTATCGCTCCCGCTACACCCCGCTGGCGATCCGCCTCATCCAGAAGGCACAGCGGCATCGGCTGGATGTGCAGGACTTGTTCTTTGCGGATGCTGGTTTTGCCAAGCCACTCAACACGAACGCACGGCCCTATCGAGAGTTTGGGCGGTGTTATGAGGTGTGCCAATGGTCGCCCTCCTCCTACAATGCACAGCCGACACGGGGTGTCGTGCTTGCGGAGAATGCGAGGATACGGCGGGTGGATTTTTGTGCGGCGACGCATTCACGGTACTACGCCATGGTGGCCTTGGGGATCTGGCTGGCGAACTGGGAATGCGGGTGTGAGGCGCTTGGCAAGGCGGGGCGGTTTGATCAACTTGCGCCAGAGATGCGCGGCAAAGAGCCGTTCCCGGATCTGCCGCGCTATGTCATCTCGTGGATGCCTGAGGAGATGAGCTCCTCAGGCTGAGCTTATCGGCTTAGACCCAGCGGACGTGCTTTGTGGTGTTGCTGGTGTGGTCGGCAGCTGGTGGGCTGGCGTGTTTTTGTTGCGGTGATTTCAACTCGCTCAACGCATCCTCAATGATATCGTTGAAACTTTCGACCGTGACGGAGCTCAGGAACGTCTCATCCTCCCGCTTCTCAATGAGCCGCTCAATCGCGAGATCGCGGATTGGCGGGATGTTGGCTGCAAAGTAGGTGCCCGTCGCCTCGCTGTCCCAGCCAATGCCAGGGACGTCGTGCTGCTCGGCCAGTGCGGGGAAATTCTCCCAGTTCAGCTGTCGCGACAGGTCATGGATGGCGACTTCTGCATTTTCTGGCAGAGAGTGCAGGAAGCTTTGTTCTGCGTATTTCCAGACCTGCTTTTCAAAGCGCTCAACGGCGATCTTCATCGGGTTAGGTGTTTCGGAAACTCTCAGGGCCTCCCCTTTCTCGACAGGTCTTTGGTCTCGCAGCACATTACGGTAGATACTCTGCAGCAGTTCATTGCCCCATGCTTTGGAGGTGGCATTTTCAGCCAGCAGTGGGTCATACTTCCCGGCAATTTCTGTGCTGAGGCGGGCCATCAGTTCCCGTTCTACGTGGAAGGGGTTCCGCTCCGTGTATTTGCCATCCGCGCGGGCAGCGAGAAGTTCGGTGTTTGTCTCCGGGGTCTCAATGATCTCACTTTGGAACGAAGGAACCGTCTGATGAGCCTTGTTCTGAACCAGATTGTTGATCGGATCGTGCTTCACATCTTCAGAGAGGGCCTTGATGCGCACTGCTGAGCTTTCGTTTCTCAGCACCTGATGTTCTGCAAAGTTGACGCCTTCCTGCACTTGCCGGGATGTCAGGCTGTGGCTTGTGCCAGGATTCTGGTCGCAAGCCCGACAGGCGGCCTGATAGGCTTTCTCGCCCAGCGTTTTGCCGTAGTGGTTGGTGAGCGCCAGACGGAAGGCGCCCTGATCTGCTTGCTTTTGCTCAGCGCCTTCGGCCTGTTGCTTGACCCATGTGACGAGCCGGCCAGCGATTGCGGTGCTGGAGTGGGTCTTCACCTGTCCCTCAGCAACCGAGAGCTTGCCATCCTGCGGGATGGTGTGTGCGGCGGAGACAAAACTGTTCAAACCAATCGCTGTCATTGTCCAACTCCCATGATGTCAGCGGCCCGGGCATGCTGCCCTCCCACCTTCCAGAGTAAGCAATGCATTTGCTAGTTGCTGTTCTGAGCGTCACAGGGAACAGTGGGATTTCATAGGGAAGACTGCGTAGTTGGCACTATTTGTCATGCTCCTTCAGGAAGGCATAGATGATTTCGTGGAGGCGTTCGCCGTCGAAGCTGGGAAAGTGACCGCCGTGGATGGTACGGACGGGGATGTCCAGCAGGCGCTTCATACTGGCGATGTAGTCCGCCATGTTGGAGTGGTAGCAGTCTGTCACCAGCGGGCCGTCATAGACGATGTCTCCTGCGATCAGGGTTTCTGTCGCTTTTTCCCATAAGGCGATACCGCCGGGGGAATGGCCGGGTGTATGGATGACCTCGAAGTGCCGATCTCCGGTGGTGAGCACTTCGCCATCTTCCAGCAGGTGGCTGGCAGGGGCTGGTTTGACGGCGTATTCGGAGGACTTGTAGGGCTCTGGCGGAAGCGCGTCGAAGATATCGTCAGTTGCGTAAGGATCAGCCAGCGTGTTCTGACGGGTTGGATGGGCCAGCAGGTCAGCTTCTGCGATATGGATCAAGCGATGCGGGAACTCGTGGTGGCAGCCGATATGGTCAAAGTGGGTGTGACTGGCGACGGCCATGACGGACTTTTCAGCGGTGAGCGCCACATGCTGCCGCAGGCTGACAACGCCCATGCCACTGTCCACCAACAGATCCTTGTGGCGTCCACGCACATGCCAGATGTTGCAGCGGTAGAACTGCTTGATGTAGGGCTCATCAATCAGCGTTATGTCATCTGCCAGTTTCGTGGTGCGATACCACTTCTGGGCCGGAATGCGTTCCACCGCTCATCCCTCCTGCTTGATCAGAGAAGTCCATCATAGCCAGCTCTGGTGTGCAGGGGGATAACTTTATTTGGTGGGAGTTATTTCGCCCCGCAAAATGCTGCGGGACGGAGGAACTCAGGAAAAACGGAAAGAACGCAAATGAACGCACATAGCAACGCAAGCTCGGTTTTGCGGGGTTGTCCCCGTTTTAGGCGTTGCTGCTTGGGGAGTAATCCGCGGCATTCACAGTTTTTGGGCGACCTTCCAGCGAGAGGCTGGTGATGCGTGGGGCAGTTTCGGCGATGACCTTGCCGCGGCGAACAACAGTGAGGCGAGTTGCCTTCATGCGGAGGGCTTCAATGGCATCTTGTGCCTGAAGCAACACGAAGTCTGCGTTGCCACCGACTTTGACGCCGTAGCCTTCCAGCCCCATGATCTTTGCAGAGTTTGTTGTGACGGCCTCATAGCAATAGCGGAGGTCATCACGACTGGAGAGCTGGCCTACATGCAGGCCCATGCTGGCGACTTCCAGCATGTCTGCGTTGCCCAGCGAGTACCAGGGATCCATCACACAGTCATGACCGAAGCCGACGGTGATGCCGAGTTCGCGCATTTCGCGCACGCGGGTTTGGCCACGGCGTTTTGGGTAGGTGTCGTGACGGCCCTGAAGCATGATGTTGATCAGCGGGTTGGCAATGGCACAGACATCGGCTTCCGCCATCAAAGGCAGCAACTTGGAGACGTAGTAATTGTCCATGGAATGCATGGAGGTGAGATGTGATCCAGTCACCCTGCCCTGCATGCCCAAGCGCCGTGTCTCGTAAGTCAGTGCCTCAATGTGGCGTGAGAGAGGATCATCGGATTCATCGCAGTGCACGTCCACCCGCAGGCCGCGTTGTGCTGCAATTTCCATGAGGGCCTTCACGGAGCGGGCACCGTCTTCCATAGTGCGCTCAAAGTGCGGGATGCCGCCGACCACATCCACGCCCATATCCAGTGCGCGGAGCAGGTTGTTTTCCGCCGTTGGTGAACGGTAGAAGCCATCCTGCGGAAAGGCGACCAGCTGCAAATCGATATAAGGCGCAATGCGTTGCTTTACATCCAGCAGGGCTTCCACGCCGAGCAGACGATCATCACACACATCTACGTGGCTTCTGATGGCCAACAAGCCCTGAGAGACTGCAAGATCGCAGTAGCGCAGAGCACATTCGACAACCGCATCAATGGTGAGTAGAGGTTTCAGCTCTCCCCAGAGGCTGATGCCTTCCAGCAGGGTGCCGCTCTCGTTCATTCTTGGCAGGCCGAGGGAAAGGGTGGCATCCATATGGAAGTGCGGGTCAACAAATGGTGCTGAGACCAGCTGACCCTGTGCATCAATCATACGCTCCGCTTCTGCGGTGATGCCCTTTTCAATCGCGGTGATTGTGCCGTTTTTCACCGCGATATCTACACCAGCTTCACCAGTGGTCAGAACTGCGTTTTTGACAAGGAGATCCAGAGACATGAGTGGTGCCTTTCTTGCTTTTCCAGCTTAACGCTGACCACGGAAATAAGGTTGCAGCAGGGCGCGCGGGTAGTCTGCCTTGCGAGCTACAAGCACCAGCGCCACGATGGATAGCAGGTACGGGATCATCAGGAAGACCTGCGATGGGATCACCGCGCCGACCTCGTTTTGCAGGCGGATCTGGAAGGCATCAAACGCGCCAAACAGCAGCGCGCCCAGCAAAGCCTTACCCGGTCTCCAACTTGCAAACACCACCAGTGCAATGCAGATCCAGCCGCGTCCGTTGATCATGCCGAAGAAGAAGGCATCAAAGGCGGACATGGTGAGGAAGGCACCGCCCAGCGCCATCAACGCAGACCCGGCCATGATTGCCCCGATACGCAATGCGAAGACCGAAAGGCCTTGTGCTTCAACAGCGGATGGATTGTCACCCACGGCGCGGATGGCGAGGCCAAGCGGGGTGCGATAGAGCACGTAACTGACCAGCAAGACCATGGCGAGTGCCAGAAAGGTCATGGATGTTTGCTGGAAGAGAGCTGGGCCAATGAAGGGCAGATCTGAAAGAACCGGAATATCAAGCGGCTGGAATGCCTCGATCCGTGGCGGGCTGGACACTTTTGGCAGAGCTGTGCGGTAGGTGAAGTAGCTGACCGAGGTTGCAAACATAGTTATGCCAAGGCCTGACACGTGCTGAGACAAGCCCAGCGGCACCGTGAGGATGCCGTGGAGCAAGCCGAAAAATGCCCCCGCCAATGCTGCGACGAGGATGCCGCCCCAGAGGCCAGCTCCGAGCCAAACAGCCATCCAGCCACACATGGCGCCAACCACGAAGATGCCCTCAATACCGAGGTTGAGCACCCCTGCCCGCTCGCAGACCAAGGCACCCAACACGCCGAAGATGAGCGGGGTTGCGATGCGGATGGCAGCAGCCCAGAAATTTGCGGAGAGAAGAATATCAATATATTCCATGGCTTATGCCTCCCCTTTGGCGACAAGTGGTGTCTTTTTGGGCCTGACAAAGCGGATTTTAAAGCGCACAAACAGGCTGGAAATCAATACGCAGATCAAAGACATGGCGACCACAAGATCAGCAATATAACTGGACACGCCCATGGCACGGCTCATGCTATCTGCCCCCACAAAGACTGCTGCAATGAAGATGGCGGCCATGACCACACCAACGGGTGAGAGACCTGCAAGCATCGCAACGACAACGCCGGTGTAACCGAAGCCCGGGGAGATATCGGCAGTCAAATACCCTTTGAGGCCAGCCACTTCGCTGACACCAGCAAGGCCTGCAAGTGCACCGGAGATCAAGCCGACTTTGATGAATGTGGAGGTGACCGGAATGCCAGCATGTTTTGCGGCAGAGACGTTTTCACCCGTTGCACGGATTTCAAAACCCCAGACGCTGCGCTTCATCATGATGTAGATGATCAGGGCTGATGCCAGTGCGATCACGAGGCCCCAGTGGATGCGCATGCGGGCGAACATTTTGGGCAGTGTGGCGGCGCTGGTCATGGGTTCTGACTGCGGCCAGCCCATGCCCATGGGGTCTTTCATGGGGCCTTCCAGCATCATCTGCACAAACAGCAGCACGACGAAGTTGAGCAGCAAGGTGGTGACCACTTCATCCGCGCCCAGCTTCGTTTTCAGCAGGGTTGGCACCAGCATCAAGGTGCCGCCAGCAATCATGCCTGCCAGTATAATCAGCGGGATCATAATGTAGGCGGGCGCGGAGATTGCGCCGGAGCCGATGGCGACTGCTGCGAGTGCGCCCACATAGAGCTGGCCTTCTGCACCGATGTTCCAGAGTTTGGCACGAAAGGCGACACTTACGGCCAGACCCGTGAAAATGAGTGGCGTTGCGCGGGCCAAAAGCTCAGAGAATGCGAACTTGGAGCCGAATGCGCCTTTGAAGATGTGCCCGTAGGCGGCGAAAACTTCTCCCCCTGCTGCTGCAATGGGGATCGCGGCAAGCACGAGCGCGGTGATTCCGGCGATAACTGGCAGGGCAAACGCGAAGAGCGAAGAAACATTGGTACGAGGTTCAAACCGGATCATGCTGCTTGTTCCCCTTTTATGGATTGTCCTGCCATCATCAGGCCAACCTGTTTCTTATCCAGCTTTTCCGTCTCCACTGGCTCGCAGATATGCCCGCGATGGATCACGGCAATCCTGTCGGATAACTGGAAGAGTTCGTCCAGATCTTCCGAGATGAGAAGGATGCCTGCGCCTCTGTCTCGCGCCTCTTGCAGGCGGCGGTGCACATCAGCTGTTGCCCCTACATCCAGCCCTCTGGAAGGCTGGGCGGCAAGGACGATATTGGGTTGCTGGTCCAGCGTTCTGGCGAGGACGATTTTTTGGATGTTCCCGCCGGAAAGCAGACGGGAGACAGCAAGCGGGCCGGAGCAGCGAATGTCATAGGCCTTGATAGCCTCCTGAGCACGCTTGCGAATTTCGTTGAAGCGGAGAAGGCCTAAGCGCTGATAGGCAGGCTTGCGGATCTCTTCCAGAACGAGGTTTTCCTCCACCGACATGGCACCAACGATGCCATCGTGATGGCGGTCTTCCGGGATGCGGGCAATACCGGACCGGATCACCGCAGCAGCATTTGGTTTCAGCGGATTGCCATGAAGAGTGACAGTTCCAGCCGTTGGTTCTTCCAAGCCGGAGACAACCTTTGCCAAGGTGCTTTGACCGTTGCCAGAGACACCTGCGAGGCCGATGATTTCCCCCTTTTTGAGGGCGAGATTGACGTTCTCAATCTGCTCTCGGCCCTCTCCTGCACTGACGCCAGCAAAAACCAGCGTTTCATCTTCCGGATAGCCGGGTTTGCGTTCTGCAGTTTGGACTGAATGCCCAACCATCACTTCAGCCAGTTGGTGACGATTGCACTCCGATGTTGGCAGGTCAGCAACGATCCGCCCACCTCTAAGAACAGCAACACGATCAGAAGCGCCAAGCACTTCGGCCATCTTGTGGGAGATGAAGATGATCGCCATTCCCTTGGCGGCCAGCAGCTTTAAAGTTTTGAAAAGACTGTCGGATTCCTGTGGCGTGAGAACCGCAGTGGGTTCGTCCAGCACCAGAATGCGGGCATCGCGGTAGAGCGCTTTGAGGATTTCGACGCGCTGTCGTTCGCCAACAGCCAGCTTGGAGACGCGCAGATCCAGATCAACTTCAAGACCAGAGCTCTGCATCAGCTCCTGCAGTTTTGCTCGCGCTTTGGAGCGGCTGAAACGGCGTGAGAACAGGCTCTCCGTTCCCAAAACGATGTTCTCAAGACCCGTCAGGTTCTCAGCTAGCGTGAAGTGCTGGTGAACCATACCTATCCCCGCTTCAAGGGCCGCCTGAGGAGCGCCGGGTTCCAGATCAACCAGAATACCAGAGGAGTGACGTACCATGACACGTCCTTGGTCAGCCACATAATGACCGAACAGGATATTCATGAGCGTGGTTTTCCCCGCTCCGTTCTCACCCAGCAACGCAACGATTTCCCCGGCATGCAGGTCCAGATTGACGTTTCCGTTGGCAACCAGATCACCGAAGATCTTGGTTATGTTTTGAAGAGATAAAAGCGGATGCCCGCTCTCAGTTTCTGGCATGGGATACCCTTAGACTGAAGAGGTTATGCGCGCGGCAGGCGGAGAAGGCGGGCCAGGTTATCCCCCCGGCCCGATCAGCGTTAATTGGAGGACTTTGGCTCTTCGTCGTTGATCTCAACGATAAAGGACCCATCCAGAATGCTCGCTTCGACAGCTTTAACCTTGCCAAGAAGGTCCGCATCCACCAGCGTTTCATCAACGACCAACGAACCACCACCATGGCCCATGAAGGAGTACTTGCCGTAGTCTTCAGCCTTGAAGTTATTCGCCTTTACAGCCGCAATTGCAGTGTCGACCGTTGGCTCCATATGCCAGATTGCTGAGGCGAGGATGGTGTTTGGATAGTCGGCAGCGGTGTCGATCACATTGCCAATCGCGAAGATGCTTTTTTCCATCGCAGCATCGGATACACCGAAGCGTTCCGCATACAACACATCCGCTCCAGCATCGATCATGGCGTAAGCGGTTTCCTTCGCTTTTGGCGGATCGTACCAGGAGTTGATGAAGTTGACGGTGAAGGTCACGTCCGGATTGGTTGCCTTAGCGCCATTCATGAATGCGTGCATCAGGCGGTTCACTTCCGGAATGGCGAAGCCGCCGATCATGCCAATTTTGCCTGACTTGGACTTTGCGCCTGCGATCATACCGGAGAGGTAAGATGGTTCGTGAATGAAGTTGTCGAATACAGCAAAGTTTGGTTCAGCAGCAGGGAAAGAAGAGCCCATGAGGAAGGCTGTTTCAGGGTATTCCGCAGCCACGTTACGGGCTGCACGCTCTACTGCGAACGCCTCGCCAACAATGAGCTGATGACCCGCTTCGGCGTATTCACGCATCACCCGTTCGTAGTCTGTGTTGGCTGTGTTCTCGGAGTAGACGTAAGTGATGTCACCACGCTCCGCCGCTGCATTGAGCGCTTGGTGGATGCGGCCAACCCATTGTTGCTCAACAGGAACGGTGTAAATCGCTGCAACCTTGAGAGGTTCGGCAGCTAAAACTTTTGCTGGAGAATAAACCGCGATTATGGCCGCAAAAGCAGCTACGGCTGCGAGAACATGGCGTCTCACCAAACCGTTCAAACGTGTCGCAAACATGCACACCCCCTGAAATCAATAATTGTGCAGGGCTGCAGATCAGACTGCAGCCGCAATCTGCCCTATCTCGCATTTTAAGTGAAAAGGTCCTGAGCAGGACGAAGGCATTAAAAATGGCTGTATACGAGACAAAGCGGCTAATGACTAGATGCCTCAGAAGTATTTTTTGCATGACGGCACGTAAATTAATGCAGATCACACAGTACTTTTCTTATGGTATTCAGCTATTTATCGACTTTATAAATATTATTTAACCACTATATGGCTGTGGATTGAGCCAAGCGACGACAAAACACTCGAATCGAAGCAACATTATGAAATTTTACTTTTCGGTCAAATAATTTCAATCAATATTATTTTGCAATATTTTCCATAGATTGAAAAATAGCTCACAACGCCTAATGAATGCTCTATCTGCCTAAATTGCACACATATAGCAGGTTGATTTCATGCAGGAATTAGCGCTTGCTGCTTATAGAGTGAGCAAGAGGGCTATTGCAGATCGCTGAGAGAAATTTGGGAATTATTGTATTTGCGAGCGCTTGAATGCGTTTCTTGCGCTGCCCGGAGGAGTGCAATCGCACCCCTCACATTGTGATATGGTGTAGCTTAAGCAGTCACGGTTGCAGCTTCCCAATCGGTTAGGATCTGCATAATCTGACGGCTGTCCTCAACACTTGGAGCCGGACTTTCCAGCGCCTTTTTGCCAGCTTCAATCGCTTCGCGGATCGCTCTGACCTGATAGACAAAGGCATTGCCGTCTGCTGTGATTGTGCGCGTATCTCCCGGCTTTTCGTATGGGGTAACCGTGAAGATATTCCCCTCAGCCTCCGGTAGCCATGGGTTGGAATTCAACACCAGACTTGCCTTGGAACCAAGCACTGTGAAAGCAGCATGCAGTCCGTAGTCTTCCGCTGTGTGAAGCTGGCAGACAACACCGTTATTCAACCGCAACGTCGCTGCAGACTCGCAGATATTCCCGTCCGCACCGCGTCGACCCATCGCCGAAATGTTATAGTTCTCAAAAATATGAGTTGGGAATGCGGTCTGTAACAGAAGATGCATCAGCGAGGTCGGATAGCAACCAAGGTTATAAAGTGCCCCCTTGCTGTGTGGGTTCACGAACCTGGCAATTGACGCGCAGTACTGAGCTGTAATCGACTGGATCTCACCCAACTCCCCAGAGGCAACCACATCGCGAATAGCAGCTGCAAACGGGTGGTTCAGATACATCAACCCTTCCACGAAGAATACACCGTTCTCGGCAACCGCTTTCAGCGCCTGATCGGTTTTTTCCATGTCAATAGACAGCGACTTTTCGCAGAGAATGGCTTTCCCCGCATTTGCTGCCTTGATCACGTACTCGTGGTGAATATGGTTTGGGAGAGCGATGTAAATGATATCAACGGCTTCGTCTTCAATCAGTTCGTTGAAGTCATCAAAGGTATGCTCAACATCGTACTTTTCTGCGAAGACTTTCAGAGGCACTTCTGACCGGCCTGCCACGGAATGTATCCGCGTCGATCCTTCCGCTTGTATAGCGTCTGCCATTGTCAGCGAGATGAAGCTTGTTCCGAGAAAGCCCCAGTTCAGTTTCGACATTGTTTTTCTCCAGAACACAGGATCCCGAGAACATCACGGGAAGAACTCCGGAAATAACCCTAATCACATTTAAGGAATGAGAAAATACCGGAGATCAATAGCTTACTGCTTATCCAAGTTTATCGATAAAAGAGCAGGTACTCTTTGCTAAGTACTTACAATTTTACTGAACCAACGGGCTGTCAGAACCAAGTAAATCAATACCTTTTATCTCAGCAGATCCTGCCAGGATGGTGATGTATTGAGACACTGCTTTGGACCAGCTTGCGGCTTCCAACCATGCTCTGATGGTTTCCTCAACATGCTCGAGTGGCAGGGTGTTCCCTTCAATCTTCCTGTTCAGGAAAATGATGTGGTAGCCGAACTTGGTCTCAACAGGTTCGCCTGTCATCTGTCCTGCATGCATCGATTGGAGCGCTTTTTCAAACTCCGAAACTGTGCTGCCCTTGGTCAATTGGCCCAGATTTCCGCCCGTTTCTTTTGAAGGGCAAGCGGAGTACTCCAGCGCTAAATCTGCAAAGGCCTCTGGTTTATCCTGAAGCAGTTTGATTACATCGTGGGCTCGCGCTTTGGCAATGCTGCGGGCAGTGAGTTGATCTGACCCAGCTGCAAACAGGATGTGGCTGGCTTCATAGATTGGCTCTGAGCTGAAGCGGGCCTTGTTGTTCTCATAGTAGCGCTGACACTCATCTGTAGAGGCTGACGGGATATCGACTTCCTGCTCGATCAGCTCTCTAATCGCAGCATCTTCAGGCGTTTCACTTCCGTCATCCATCTGTTCTGGTGCCGCCTGAATGTTCAAAGACCTGGCTTGCTGCAACAGCAACTCTCGGACAACTAACGCTCTGGCGGCAGCTTGCACGGCTTGACCAGGGTTCTCAGCTGGATGGTTTTGGGCTTCTGCCAGAATATTCTGCTCTGAGATCTGAACGCCGTTAACTGACACATCTGTGATGATCGGCTTGCTTTTAGGCGGCACCTTGGTGCTCGGCAGATCCACGTCTGCCGGAGCACCCTCACTCAGATTTGGGTTGGTGTAGAGATTGGCCATTTCACCTCACTCAGCAGGATTTCGTGAATTGGTGGAGTTGCGCTCACGCACGATCTGGTAACCAGGACGCCACAAGTATCTTGCCGGAACGCTGAGCATGTGCACCAAGCGCGTGAACGGGAAGATGAGCAAGATCGACAATCCCACAAACAGGTGCAACTTGAAGATCCATGAGGCATCAGCGACATAGGTTGCCGCATCACCGCGGAACGTGAAGATGCCTTGTGCCCATGTCATCAGTTTAACCATCTCCTCACCATCCAGATGCTGCAAGGAGATCGGAATGGTTGCCAAACCCAACAAAAGCTGGAAACCGAGAAGGCAGATGATGAAGGTATCCATGGCACTGGAGGCTGCCCTTACCCGCGCATCGTAGAGCCTGCGGTGAATGAGCAATCCAGCTCCAACAATTGCCATCAACCCCGCTATGCCACCAACAACAATCGCCAATACCTGCTTTGCACCATGGCTGATGCCTAGCATTTCGAAGATTGCAATTGGTGTGAGCATTCCAACGAAATGGCCAAGGAAGATGACGAGTACGCCCACATGGAAGAGTACCGAACCCCAGACCAGTTGTTTACGGCGGAGGAGCTGGCTTGAACCAGCACGCCAGCTGTAAGGCTCACGGTCATAACGGATGATTGTGCCTACAATCAAAACTGAGAGGGCGATGTATGGATATATTCCGAAGAACAACGTGTTGAAGAAGCCAGACATTTCTAGGTCTCCCCTTGGATGTTCTGTGGCGTTGGATCAGAGGGACGTCTGTCCGCAGCTCTCATTTGCATTCTTAAGCGATCAGGGCCGCAGCTGCCTTCTCCTGCATTGCCACCAAATTTGACGACCTCTTCTTGCCAAATGCGATCCATGGCTTCGAGATCATTTGGATCATCTTCGGGCTCTGCAAGAATGTTTGAGAGGAGCTCTTTGGAAGGTGCCGCTTTGCTGATTTCAGCAACAGCCCCAAATGCATTGGCGTAGATTGAGCCTTTCTTTTTGAGACGCAAACGAAGGGCTTCGAAGATATGCGCGGTCTGACCAAGCAGTTCCTGCGCCTCAGTAAAAGGCTGATGCGCCAAGTATTCGAGGAATAACGGGATGTAGTCTGGGAGTTCCGTGGTTTCTACTGCGAAACCATTTTTCAGGTACATCTCACGCAGATCGACGAGTGCTTGTCCGCGATCCCTACTCTCACCATGCACATGCTCAAACAGATGTAGTGAATGTGAGCGAGTCCGATCAAACAGGAACACGTATCGCTCCTGCACCTCATAAAGATCTTTACCAGCCAGATCATCGCAAAGAGTGCAAATCACTTTCTGGCCTTTAGCTGAGAGCAGGCGATCTGAGTTTATTGCTTTTTTCAGTGCTGGCAGGTCATCTAGCAGTTCTTGCGTCGGATAGTTGAGCAAGAGCGAGAGGATTTTTAAGGAGACGATCATCCGCGCATCTCCTTAAATATATCCGTTGGTGTTTCGACAGTTTTCTTGCGGGAACCACCGAACAGGTCAGTTCCATCACTGCCGCCAGAGCAACCATTGCCGAATGAGAAGCCGCAGGAGCCCCGGACATCGTAGGCATCCTCGGAAACTTCACGGTGAGTGGTTGGGATGACGAAGCGGTCCTCGTAGTTGGCAATCGCCATGATCTTGTACATGTCTTCAATCAACTCAGAAGTCAGCCCAACTCGTTCAGCAATAGCTTCATTGACTACGCCATCAACTGACTTGGAGCGCATGTAGGAGCGCATGGCGAGCATCCGTTCCAACGCCGTGACGACAGGCTCGTCTTTGCCTGCTGTGAGGAGGTTGGAGAGATAGCGGACCGGAATACGCATGCTCCGGACATCCGGCAGGTCACCATCCCAACCGATCTTGCCAGCCTCCGCGGCTGACTGGATTGGGGAGAGAGGTGGAATGTACCAAACCATTGGCAGTGTGCGGTATTCCGGGTGAAGTGGGAAAGCCACTTTCCAGTCGATTGCCATCTTATAGATTGGAGAAGCTTTGGCGGCATTCAGCCAATCCTCAGGAACACCATCTTTGCGGGCTTGTTCGATCACTTTCGGATCATGCGGATCAAGGAAGACCTTCAGTTGCTCTTCGTAGAGGTCCTTCTCATCCTTGGTTGAGGCTGCTTCTTCGATCTTATCCGCATCGTACAGGATCACACCCAGATAACGGATACGGCCTACGCAGGTTTCGGAACAGACTGTTGGTTGACCGGATTCAATGCGCGGATAACAGAAGATGCATTTTTCTGACTTACCGGAGGACCAGTTGAAGTAGATCTTCTTGTAAGGACAGCCAGAGACGCACATGCGCCAACCACGGCATTTTTCCTGATCGATCAGGACGATACCGTCATCTTCACGTTTATAGATGGCACCTGATGGGCACGCAGCGACACATGTTGGGTTGAGGCAGTGCTCACACAGGCGTGGCAGGTACATCATGAAAGTGTTTTCAAACTCGCCGTAGATTTCCTTCTCAATACCCTCAAAGTTGTAATCCTTTGAGCGCTTAGAGAACTCACCACCGAGAATTTCTTCCCAGTTGGGTCCCCATTCAATTTTTTCTATCCGCTCGCCGGTGATCGCTGATTTTGGGCGGGCTGTTGGGAACTGAGCACTTTCAGGAGCGCCTTGCAGGTGCTCGTAATCATAATCAAACGGTTCGTAGTAGTCGTCAATTTCTGGCAGGTCAGGGTTTGCAAAGATCTTCGCCAGAATGCGCCATTTGGCACCCATCTTGGGAATGATCTTGCCATTGCGTTTGCGAACCCAGCCACCGTTCCATTTCTTTTGGTTTTCCCAGTCTTTGGGGTAACCAATACCGGGTTTGGTTTCCACGTTGTTGAACCAGGCGTATTCAACGCCTTCCCGGTTGGTCCAAACGTTTTTACAAGTTACTGAACAGGTATGGCAGCCAATGCATTTATCCAGATTCAGCACCATTCCGACTTGTGCGCGGATTTTCATTCTGCTGCCTCCTGACCACTGTCATCCAGTGGTTCTTCCATCCAGTTCACTTTTTCCAGTTTGTGAACCACAACGAACTCATCGCGGTTGGAGCCAACCGTTCCATAGTAGTTAAAGCCATAGGATTGCTGCGCGTATCCACCAATCATATGCGTTGGTTTGGTGACGGTTCTGGTCACCGAGTTATGGATACCGCCTCGTTGTCCGGTGAGCTCTGATCCCGGTGTATTCACGATCTTTTCCTGAGCGTGATACATGTAGATCGTGCCTTCTTTCATGCGCTGAGAGACCACCGCACGAGCCACAAGCGCACCATTGATGTTGAAGACTTCAACCCAGTCATTGTCTTCAATGTCAGCCTTTTGCGCATCGACTTCTGAAATCCAGACCACCGGACCGCCACGGTTGAGCGTGAGCATCAGCAGGTTGTCTGTGTACGTGGAGTGGATGCCCCACTTCTGGTGCGGAGTGATGAAGTTAAGCACCAACTGTTTTCTGCCGAGAGACTTGTCATCAATCACCGGTTTGACGCCTTTGGTGTCTATCGGCGGCCTGTACACGCAGAAGCCTTCGCCAAATGCACGCATCCAGAGGTGATCCTGATAAAGTTGCTGACGACCGGAGATCGTTCGCCACGGGATCAACTCATGTACATTGGTGTAGCCTGCGTTGTAGCAAACATGCTCAGACTCAATGCCAGACCACGTTGGTGAAGAGATGATCTTACGCGGCTGAGCGACGATATCGCGGAAGCGGATTTTCTCTTCTTCCTTTGGCAACGCCAGATGGGTGTGGTCTCTGCCAGTGAACTCAGAAAGAGCAGCCCAAGCTTTGACAGCCACTTCACCATTGGTTTCCGGGGCCAGAGACAAGACGACTTCACTTGCATCAATATCCGTTTCGATTTTGGCCAAGCCTTTGGTTGGACCGTCTTCCAGTACCTCGCCATTCAGGCCTTTGAGGAGGTCTACCTCGTGCTCGGTGTTCCAACTGATGCCTTTGCCACCGTTGCCGAGTTTACTCATCAACGGGCCAAGAGCTGTGAAGCACTTGTAAATGTTTGGATAATCACGCTCAACGACCACAACGTTCGGCATTGTCTTACCGGGTTGCGGGTCAATATCGCCTTTCTTCCAATCTGCAACGTCAAATGGTTGGGCGATCTCGCCTGCGGTATCGTGCAGGATTGGGACAAGAACCACGTCCTTTTCTTTGCCGAGAACTTCCTGAGATACCTCAGAAAAGGACTTGGCAATTCCCTTGAAGATCTCCCAGTCACTGCGGGCTTCCCATGCAGGATCTGCTGCGCTGGAGAGTGGGTGAATGAAGGGATGCATGTCCGAGGTGTTGAGGTCGTTTTTCTCGTACCATGTGGCTGTTGGCAGAACGATATCCGAATACACGCAGGTGGTGGACATACGGAAGTCGAGCGTGACGAGCAGATCGAGCTTTCCTTCGGGCGCATTGTCATGCCAGACAGCTTCTTTTGCACGCTGACGGCCTTCTTCACCGAGGTCTTTGCCAAGTACACCATGCTCAGTACCAAGCAGATGGCGGAGGAAGTATTCATGGCCTTTACCGGAGGACCCAAGCAGGTTGGAGCGCCAGACAAACAGGTTGCGCGGCCAATTGGCTTCGTTGTCGGGGTCCTCACAAGACAGTTTGAGGCCACCAGACTTCAACTCCTGAGCAATGTAGTCTTTAGCTTCTTTGCCGCTCTCTTCTATCGCTTTGGCAACTTGAAGCGAGTTGGTCTCAAGTTGCGGTGCTGATGGCAACCACCCCATACGCTCTGCGCGGATGTTGTAATCAATCAGCGATGCATCCCAATCCCCATCAGGGGCGGTTGGCGACAAGATTTCATCTACCTTGAGCGTCTCGTAGCGCCATTGATCTGTATGCGCATAGAAGAAGGATGTTGAGTTCATATGCCGTGGTGGGCGTGTCCAATCCAACGCAAAGGCGAGTGCTGTCCATCCGGTTTGTGGGCGAAGCTTTTCCTGCCCCACATAGTGGCTCCAGCCACCACCAGATTGACCAACGCAGCCGCACATCACCAGCAGATTGATGATGCCACGGTAGTTCATATCCATGTGGTACCAGTGGTTCAGACCAGCACCGAGGATGACCATGGAACGTCCGTTTGTCTTCTCGGCGTTTGTCGCGAACTCGCGGGCCGTTGTGATGATATGATCTTTGGGAACGCCTGTGATTTTCTCTGCCCATGCAGGCGTGTAAGGCAGTTCCTCATCATAGGACTTGGCAGAGTTTGGATCATCCAATCCGCGATCCAGACCGTAGTTGGCAATAAAGAGGTCGAAAACGGATGCGACAAGCGCTTCACCTTCCGCCAGCTTCACTTTCTTTGCGGGGACTTTGCGCACCATCACGCTTTCATGGTTGGTTCCCGCAAAGTGATCATGCTCGCGATTGCCGAAGTATGGGAAAGCCACGTCAGCGACTTCATCATGATCAGCTTTGTCAATGAAAGACATGGCGAGGTCAGTGTCTTTGCCGGCACCGTCTCTTTCTTCAAGATTCCATTTGCCTTTCTCCCCCCAGCGGAAGCCGATGGAGCCATGCGGAACCACAATCTTCTTCGACTTGCGGTCCAGGGCGACAGTTTTCCATTCCGGATTATTTTCTTCCCCCAGCTTGTCCGCAAATTCGGAAGCACGCAGGAGGCGTTCCGGGATGTATTTGCCGTCTTTTTTGACGAGGCGAACCAGCAGCGGCATGTCGGAATATTTCCGGCAGTAGTCCTCGAAGTATTTTGCCTGCCTGTCTAAATGGTACTCACGCAGGATGACATGCCCCATGGCCATTGCCAGCGCTGCATCAGTGCCTTGCTTTGGATGGAGCCAGAGATCCGAGAACTTGGCCGCTTCCGAGTAATCTGGGCAGACCACGACTGACTTGGTGCCTTTGTAGCGAACCTCGGTGTAGAAGTGCGCATCGGGTGTACGCGTTTGGGGAACGTTGGAGCCCCACAACATCAGGAAGCCCGCATTGTACCAATCAGCAGATTCAGGCACATCGGTTTGCTCACCCCATGTTTGTGGTGAGGCAGGAGGCAGATCGCAGTACCAATCGTAGAACGACATGCATGTGCCGCCGAGCAAGGACAGATAGCGGGTTCCAGCTGCATAAGAAATCATGGACATAGCCGGAATTGGCGAGAAGCCAACGACACGGTCAGGGCCCCATTTCTTCGCTGTGTAAGCATTTGCTGCTGCGATGATTTCGTTGACTTCTTCCCAAGTGGCTCGCACAAAACCACCGTGTCCGCGCACTTTCAGGTAATCTGCGCGCTTTGCAGGATCATCCTGAATGGCTGCCCACGCAGCGACCGGCGATTTCACTGTCCGCTCGTTACGCCATAACTTGAGGAGACGGGAGCGAATGAGTGGATGCTTCACCCGGTTTGCGGAGTACATGTACCAACTGTAGCTGGCACCACGAGAACAACCCCGTGGCTCATGGTTTGGCAGGCCCGGGCGCGTACGCGGATAATCCGTCTGCTGGGTTTCCCAGGTGACAATCCCGCCTTTAACGTAGATCTTCCAGGAACAGGAACCAGTGCAGTTCACACCATGGGTCGAGCGTACGATTTTGTCGTATTGCCATCGCTTTCGATAGCTGTCTTCCCAATTTCGGTTCTCATTGGTTGTAACACCGTGCCCGTTTGCAAAGGTACCAGTGTCCTGTTTTGCGAAGAAGTTCAGTTTATCGAGTAGTAGAGACATCTGAAATGCCCTTCACGTTATTTGCTTAGCACGGAACGGATGCACCCTTGCGGGTGTAGAAGAACCACGTGATCACCAGACAGATCACGTAGAAGATGCCGAAGGCCCAAAGCGCGGCATCCGGACCACCTGTGTAGGCGATAGAAGTTCCGTAGGCTTTGGGGATGAAGAAGGCACCGTAGGCTGCGATTGCAGAAGTGAAGGCGATGATGGCCGCACTTTCACGTTCTGACTGACGCAGGTGAGCTGTTGCATCCAGCTCTGGCATCAAGAGGCCGACCTGTTGGCGCATGATGGTCGGGATCATCTGGAATGTGGAGGCGTTGCCTACGCCTGTCAGGAAGAACAGTGCCATGAAGCAGGCAAAGAAGCCCCAGAAAGCCCCCGGCTCTGTTTTGATGGACAAGAAGAACAGCACACCGCCAACAGCAACCGCCATGAACAAGAAGGTCCAGAACGTTACGCGGCCGCCACCATATTTATCAGATACCCAACCCGTTCCAGCGCGGGAGAGTGCGCCAACGAGTGGTCCAAGGAATGCGAAGGTGAGTGCATTTACTTCCGGAAACTGTGTTTTCATGAGCAACGGGAAGCCTGCGGAGTAGCCGATAAAGCTTCCGAAAGTCCCCGTATAAAGAATGCACATGATCCAGTTGTGCGCTCTTGAGAAGATGATGGACTGCTCTTTAAAACTCGCTTTGGCATCAGCGATATCATTCATGCCAAACCATGCAGCCAGCGTGGCGATAATGAGGAATGGAACCCAAACGAAGCCTGCATTCTGGATCCAAAGCTGCGATCCGTCTTCAAGGATTTGGGGAGCGCCACCGATCGCACCGAAGACACCTGCTGTGATGACAAGTGGTACGACAAACTGCATGACGGAAACGCCGAGGTTTCCGAGGCCTGCATTGAGCGCAAGCGCATTCCCTTTTTCTTTCTTTGGGTAGAAGAACGCAATGTTCGCCATTGAAGAAGCGAAGTTGCCGCCCCCGAAACCGCAAAGCAGGGCTAAAAGAAGGAAGATGCTGTAAGGTGTGGTGGGATCTTGAACTGCATATCCAATGCCTAAAGCCGGAAGAAGCAGCGATGCTGTGGTCAGCGTTGTCCAAAGGCGGCCACCAAATATTGGGACCATAAAGGAATAAAAGATCCTGAGCGTCGCACCAGAAAGGCCTGGTAAAGCGGCCAGCAGGAACAGCTGGTCTGTCGTATAATCAAAACCGATGGCGGGCAGCCTTGCGACAACAACACTCCAAACCAGCCACACTGAGAAAGCAAGCAAAAGTGCCGGAATAGAGATCCAAAGGTTCCGAGAGGCAATCGCCTTACCCTTGGTTTCCCAGAATTCCGGATCATCCGGTCGCCATTCAACTAGTGTGTGCCCTTTTTGAGTGTGGTTATCAGACATACATTCATTCCTTTTGGCTACATGCCCTCCCCAGACCGAATGTCCAGAAAGGACTTCGCTGGTTACGGATACTTTTCTGCACCTGCAGGTCCGTCCGGACCTTCAACCGGCTCATCCGGGAGATCAGAAAGATCTGTTTCGTCTTGCAATTCTGGATAACGCTTGCGCTCCATCCGGCGGATTGCGACGTGCATCCACACAGTTGAAACCGCAACGATGATGAAGAGGAGCATGAAGGGCGCTGTCCAAACGCCAGTCCAGTCGAGCAGAACTCCAAAGGCAATTGGCAAGAAGAAGCCACCAAGGCCGCCGATCATGCCCACGAGGCCCCCGACAGCACCAACATGGTAGGGGTAATAAACCGGGATGTGCTTGTAGACTGCCGCTTTACCAAGACTCATGACAAAACCAAGGACGACGGTAACGGAAACGAAAGCGCCTACGCCGAGGCCGAAGTTAAACTCGATCGGGCCGTCAATACCGCTGACAATATATGAGGTTTCTGGATAGCTCAGCAGGAAGAGGCAAAGGAGAGAGACGAAAAATGTGAGGTACATGACAAAGCGTGCACCCCATTTGTCTGACATCCAACCACCCAGCGCTCTGAAAACAGACCCGGGTAGTGAATAAAGGCCAGCGAAAACGCCAGCCGTTGTCAGCTCCAATCCGTAAGCTCCGGTGTAGTATCGCGGGAGGAATGATGCGAGAGCGACAAAGGCGCCAAAGACGAAAAAGTAGTAGGTCGCAAAACGCCAGACTTGCAGGTTCTTCAACGGAGCGAGCTGTTCTGCTGTAGATACAGCTTGCTTGCCTTCTTTCTTACGCTCCTGCTGAGACGGATCATCTTTACTGAGCAGATAAAACAGAACGGCTGTGACTGCCAAAACAATTGCGTAAACGCGAGCTGTACCTTCCCAGCCAACTGCGACTACCAGAAATGGCGCTACGAAGTTGGTAACAGCTGCGCCGACATTACCGGCACCAAAAATGCCGAGTGCAGTGCCTTGTTTCTCTTTTTCAAACCACTGGGAGACATAGGCTACGCCGATAATAAAAGAGCCGCCCGCCAATCCAAGGCCCAAGGCAGCTAACAGAAACACTTCATAGGTTTGTACTGAGGTGAGCAACCAGACACAGACTGCTGTAATGAGCATCTGCAGTGGGAACATAATTCGTCCACCAAACTGCTCTGTCCATACTCCAAGGAAAATTCTGCTCACAGAACCGGTGAGCACTGGTGTGGCGACCAATAAACCGAACTGAGTATCGGACAACCCAAGTTCGCCTTTAATGCGCACACCGATGATGGAAAAAATGGTCCAAACTGCAAAACAGATAGTAAAAGCAAAGGTGCTGAGACCCAATGCCCTATATTGATCGGAGCGAGTAACACCCTCAAGTGAATGCATAGTATTTGATCCTGAATTCTAGCAGGTAAGACAATCCACATAGAATCTCAGGAGCTTTAGCACCCAAAAGTAGAGCAACTCATAGAAAGAACAGGATTAAACGAGTAAAATTGAAATACAACTTGGAGTAAAACTATGTTTTATTTCCAACTCACGACGCAATGAAAAACACCTATCCAGACTACTTTGATGCTGGTATGTTTCGTGTAGAGGCGGGGATTTCAAAGTTAAAGCAATGTCTTACATCAACAATGTCAGGATGTTTGTGCGCGTGTTTGAGCTTGGCAGCATGTCTGCCGCGGCAAGAGACATGCATGTTTCTCCTGCGGTTGCTTCCTCCCGTATTGGAGAGCTTGAGAAGCACCTGGGCATTCGCTTGTTTAACCGCACCACTCGCACCATCCAACCTACTGAGCAAGGTAGCATTTTTTACCCCGGTGCCCGTAAGATGCTGGAAGCAATGGAAGAGGCTGAGGCAGCTGTGCAGGAGGTGACGCACACTCCACGCGGCTCAATCTTTGTTTCTGCTCCACTCGGGATAGGGCGGCGTTTGATCGCACCGCTTATTCCTGAATTCCACGATGCTTATCCTGAAATTCATGTTCGCCTCAGGCTTTCAGATCGTCCTCTCAACATTACGGGAGAAGGGTTGGATCTGGCTTTCATTCTGGGACAGTTACCAAATTCTGAAATGAGGCTGAAAAACCTGCTAGACTGTCCTCGGGTACTGTGTGCATCCCCTACCTATTTGAAGCAGCGTGGTGAGCCACTGCAAGGGACCGATCTCCAGCATGGAAAGCATGATTGTCTTCTGCTCCAGTTTCCCGGTTCCTCTGAAAGCCGATGGACGCTTCAAACTTCTGAGGGCTTACAGAGCTTCACAGTTGGTGGACCTTTCACCTCTGATGACGGCGATGTGTTGGTGAACTGGGCACTCGGCCATCACGGCCTCATAAATGCACCCTTATTTGATGTTGTCGACCATTTGCTCAGTGGAAACCTTATCGCCGTCTGCACTGCTACCCCTCCCGCTGATGTGCATTTGGCATGTCTTTTTCCGCACAAACGCTATCAAGATCCTAAGATCCGGCTTTATCTGAATTTCATCAGTGAGCAGTTGAAGGCGTATCTAAAAGACAAGAGTTATCAATATTCTAATCACCTTCAGAACAAGTAATTCCCGACTGAAAAGTCGTTTATGTACCTGTTTCTTTTTCCAGTTATTCGCGAAATACTTTCAAAATAATTTTGATAATCCAACTCATTTATTAGGCTAAACTGATAAATGGGAGGAGTTTGGTGGCCCTGCCAGCTGACGAGCTTTAAGGACACGGTTGATACCAGCACATTTACCCAATGTTTCGAACAGTGCCTCATTGATCCTTAATTCAACGAGTGCACCTCCCCGGCAAGGAATTCAACTTAATTCGGGTTGCTGCACTTACGCGGATTGTAATTGCGTGAGTGTCGTACAAGGAAGTAAACTTACATATGAGTACTCAAACACTGCCACCCCGCATCTTTGATGCACCTTCTGAGGGCATATCACCTTCTTCTTTCTACGCACCTTCGGGAGGCTTGCCTCCACAAACACAAGTCATGACAGACCGGGCAGTGTTTACTAATGCGTATGCCGTTATTCCCAAAGGCGTGATGCGGGACATCGTGACCTCAAATCTACCTTTCTGGGAAAAGACGCGCGCCTGGATTATTGCGCGGCCACTTTCCGGGTTTGCTGAGACGTTTTCGCAGTACATCATGGAAGTTCAGCCAGATGGTGGCTCTCTTAAACCTGAGCCAGATCCTGAAGCGCAGGGCGTGATGTTCGTTGTTCAAGGTGAGATTACGATCACAATGGGCAATGAAGCTTTCACACTTACTGAAGGTGGCTACGCCTATCTGCCTGCTGGAGTCCAATATGAAGTCCGCAACAATAGCTCTCTAGCTGCCACTTTCCATTGGGTTCGAAAGCGCTATGAGGCTGTCGAAGGCATTGCAAAGCCCGACGCTCTGTTTACCCATGAAAAGAATGCTGTGGTTGCTCCCATGCCAGATACCAATGGAGCCTGGACGACGACGCGCTTTGTAGACCCCAGTGATATGCGGCACGACATGCACGTGAACATCGTGAACTTTGAGCCCGGTGGCTGCATACCGTTTGCTGAGACCCATGTGATGGAACATGGCTTGTATGTTTTGGAAGGGAAAGCAGTATACCGACTGAACAACGATTGGGTTGAGGTGGAAGCCGGTGACTTTATGTGGCTGCGCGCTTTTTGCCCGCAAGCTTGCTACGCAGGCGGCCCTGGCCGTTTCCGGTACTTGCTTTACAAAGACGTCAATCGACATGCCCAACTTGGCTCGTTTCAGAGGTGATTAGGTATGGGTAATCGAGCCACGACAGAGCAGCGCACAATACGGATTGAAAAGCTCACCTCTGAGGTTTTTATGCCGTTTGGTGAACTGATTGAGACCGGTGGGACATCGCCTATCATAATCAATGAAGGTCGGTGTGAGCGTTTTTCTGATTTGGCTGGTGTTGAGTTTATTGGTGGCCGCGCCGGTGTAAGCCTTTTTCAGGCAGAGCTTCGCAGTCTTCCGCACACGCTGACGATGTTGGAGCGCCATCCATTGGGATCGCAATGCTTCATTCCGATGAACCAATCAGAATATCTTGTCATAGTCGCCGAAGATGAAGGTGGACGGCCTTCAACACCACGTGCGTTTATGGCGAGTTTAACCCAGTCCATCAATATCAAACGGAACACATGGCACGGCGTTCTGACTCCCATCAACGGGTCAGGACTGTTCGCTGTTGTCGACCGGATTGGGGACGGAAATAACCTAGAAGAACACTGGCTGAAGGAGGCCTACCTCATAACGGAATAACACTGTGCGTCATTAGTAGGAGGGGACTAAATGACCAGCAATTCCATCGGGACACCAGAACAACTGCGTGACCCGAACTACACGCCTGCTTTACATAAGGCGGTTCCACTTGGCATTCAGCATGTGCTTGCCATGTTCGTTTCAAACGTTACTCCGGCGATCATTATTGCCGGTGCTGCCGGATTTGGGTTTGGTTCTGATGCGGGGGCGCAGGGCTTCCCGGACATGACATACATGATCCAGATGTCCATGCTGTTTGCCGGAATAGCGACGCTCTTTCAAACAATTGGAATGGGAGCAGTCGGAGCCCGCTTGCCGATTGTGCAAGGTACCAGCTTTGCTTTCATACCCATCATGATCCCACTCGTTGCAGGTAAAGGTGTTGAGGCCTTGCCAGCTCTATTTGGAGGCGTGCTCATTGGTGGTTTGTTTCATGCCATCCTTGGGATTTTTATTGGTCGCATTCGCTTTGCTTTGCCGCCGCTGGTGACTGGCCTTGTCGTAACCATGATCGGTCTGGCGTTAGTGAAAGTAGGCATTCAGTATGCTGCGGGCGGAGTGCCTGCTATTAGCAAGCCTGAGTATGGAAGTATGCTCAACTGGTCTGCTGCGCTCATTGTCATTCTCGTCACCCTTGGCTTGAAATTTTATGCCCGCGGGATTTTAGCTGTATCTGCCGTGGTGATTGGGATCCTTGCAGGATACCTTTACGCAATGATGGTTGGCATGGTGACCGTGGATGGGATTGCCGCAAGCGTTGGTCGCTCTGCATCTTTTGCTCTGCCAATGCCCTTCGCCTATGGTTTTGATTTCAGCATTGCTGCTGTGGTTGGCTTCTGTCTCATGGCGTTTGTAAGTGCTGTTGAAACAGTAGGCGATGTCTCTGGCATCACAAAAGGCGGCGCAGGACGAGAGGCGACAGACAAGGAAATTCAAGGCGCGACATATGCCGATGGTTTTGGCACAGCAATAGCCGGTGTTTTTGGTGGTTTGCCCAACACATCCTTCAGCCAGAATGTTGGTTTAATTGCCATGACAGGCGTGATGAGCCGCCATGTGGTGACCATTGGCGCCTTGTTCCTCATCGTGTGTGGACTGATACCCAAGGTTGGAGCGATCATTCGCACAATTCCTATTGAGGTGCTCGGCGGCGGTGTCATCGTTATGTTTGGCATGGTGGTCGCTGCCGGTGTCTCCATGCTTTCCGACGTCAACTGGAACCGCCGGAACATGGTGATCTTCGCGATTGCGTTATCAATCGGCCTTGGTTTGCAGCTGGATCCAAAAGCTGTTCAGTATCTGCCTGACACACTACGCATTTTGATGACGAGTGGCTTGCTTCCTGCAGCCCTGATCGCAATTGTGCTCAATCTTATATTGCCAGAGGAGCTTTCCGCCGAAGCAACGGATGAAGTTTCAGGCGGCCTGGCCTCACAAGAGGATGCACCACTAAAACCAGCAGGCTCCCAAGCCTAAAGAAACTCCCCTCGCCGTTCCGCTACTGCGAGGGGAGCATCTCTTAAAGTTTCTGCCATGAACCGCCGTTCTGAGAGCTTTTCACGGCTGTTTCGATGAAGTTCAATCCATCCAGTCCATCAGCTACAGTTGGAAGCAGCTTGCTGCAGTCTGGTTCTGACTGGCCTAAAATGCGCGCAGTCAAAACATCCGCAAATTCGTTATAGATCGTTGCGAAAGCTTCCAGATACCCTTCAGGATGACCACCTGGGATGCGAGAGACTGCATTTGCGGCCTCTCTTGCATCTGGACCGCCGCGTGTGATGCGATAACTTGACTTTCCATAGGGTGAATATACCAAATGGTTCGGGTCAGCCTGCACCCATTCAACGCCGCCTTTGTCTCCATAAACGCGCAGTCTCAATCCATTTTCGTTGCCCGGAGCAACCTGTGACGCCCACAACATTCCTTTGGCACCATTTTCGTAGCGCAGCAGCATCTGCACATCATCATCCAGCGCTCTGCCCTCTACGAAGCTTGTTAGCTCCGCCAGCACTTCAGTTGCTTTCATGCCGGATACGAAGGAGGCAAGATTGTAAGCGTGCGTGCCAATATCTCCGATACAGCCGCCTGCTCCAGATCGTTTCGGATCAGTGCGCCAGCTGGCTTGTTTTTGGCCTGATTGCTCTATCGGCTCCGTCAGCCAATCTTGCGGATACTCCACTTGAATCAGACGAATTCTCCCGAGTTCGCCCTCCTCAATCATAGCTTTTGCCTGCCGGACCATCGGGTATCCGGTGTAATTGTGCGTCAAAAGGAAAAGTTTGCCAGTTTCCTCGACCAGTTGAACAAGCTTCTCACTTTCTTCACTGGTGGTGGTCATCGGCTTGTCGCAGATAACATGGATACCAGCTTCCAGCATCATGCATGCTGCCGGATAGTGCATATGGTTAGGCGTGACGATCGCAACTACGTCGACCGGATCATCCCGAAGCGGCTCTTTTTCTGCCATTTCTTCAAAGGATGTATAGGCCCGATCAGTTGGGATATAAAGTTCTTCGGCTGATGCCTTTGCTCGCTCAGGATCAGAAGAAAGGGCACCGGCAACAAGTTCATAGCGATCATCCAAACGCGAAGCGATACGGTGAACTGCACCGATGAATGCTCCCTGACCACCGCCGATCATTCCCAGACGCAGCCTACGTCCCAGTTTTTTCGGAGTATCCAAAACTTGTTGTGGTTCAGCTGCTTCAACGGTCATTATGCATTCTCCATATTTCTCAGGCGCTGATATCGGTTAGCGCATCAGCACCACCAGAACCTGTAGGATCATTAAGTTTGTGATCGTTAATTGCAAATACTCTTTTGTAAAAGTGTTGGCCATTTCAAAGAAACTGCTTCAAAATCCAGACTGATTTGTTGCTGACCTAAGAGAGGCTTGTAGTTCTTATGCCGAACTCATCGGAGACCACTCGAGCCTATTATGAAGAAAATGCAGAGAGCTTTATCGAGCGTACGTTGCATTTGGATATGGAGGAAATTCCCTTCACTGTAGATGAACAGCAAGGGAGGCTGGGTTAGAAAACTTGAAGAAGATTGGTGTCATCAGGGGATGAGAAATAGGATTCGTAGCTTGTCTCTGACACTTCCAGTTCATCAAAAGCATCTGCAGCTTCTTGCGGGCTGTCAATTCGTTTCATTTCCCTACGATGTATAAAGCTTTCCAACAGCTCCCAGCCAGCAAATGGAACCACTAACGTTTTTGCCCCAAACCCCAAACTCTCAACCAATGTAGTGCTTGCAACACCCATTACATATGAAGCCTTCGCCATTAATGCGTAACTGCTGGTGTCCTTATCGACAACCTCCACATTTTCTGGAATGCGACCTACATAATTGGCTAATAATCGCTGAGGTTGTTCAAATGGATGCATTTTGTACTGGAATAATAAGTCTGGACGCTTCAATGCTGTTTCAATAACAAACTCAAACAAGACAAAACTTATCACTTTCTGCGAAAAGGCAACAACCAGATTATCTTGTTTCTTGATATGCTTGTGCTTGTCCAACATTGCCTGCATACGCGTTGATCCTACAGAAACCATTTTCGCATCTTCAGGAAGATGAACTTCTTTTTCCCAGCCGGGACCAAATGTTAAAAGTCGATCTGGGAAGTATGGTACTGACGCTATTTCAGGAAGTGCATATTGACTATGATAATGTCCGATAATTCCGTGCTGGAACTCGCTGGTGGGGACACCCAGATCCTCGCAGGCTGCAAGCAACGCATAATAGTGCTTATTCCAACAAACATATACCGAATGCGTTTTCTTGCGAGCTAACAAAAACTTAAAGAACGCTTTATTTTTTGCAAAACTACTTACTTGGTGCCTAACTAGCTTTGAAATATTTTCTTCTGGGATCTCATAAGTTTCCGATACAAGTTTGCTAAAGGCTACAATTTCCTGCTCAGGAATACTGTAAGAGAAGAACTTAGAGATCCAATCAATTGACGCGGTATCGACTTGTGGAAACGGAAACATCGTGGCAGATGTTTCACCTAATCGCAACGCTGACCCGCCATAATGTTGTTCAATCGGTAACGTGAACCTCTGACTAGCAATAGACTTGCGACCAAATGCCAAAACTAAAACCGGCTTTCGATTCGGAGCGAAAGTTAGAAAGGTAGCTGTCAACAGATTAAATGGAAACTTTACTCGCCGTTTGAAATTTCTTAGATATTTTGATGATTTGCGTTTCAGCTTTTGCATCCGCGTCACGCGTACACGCTGTGTGTCATTTAATATATCTCTCTGTCGCATATAAGACAGAAATAGCTCCCCACGAACAAGGCGCCAAGCGCAAACATTACCAACGCGCAAATCGAACAATCCACTTGTGCGTTCAAGTTCAGTGAACTTTTTATAGGCTTCAGAAAATCTGTTGTCGGGCAGGCAGCTCATTGAATACATTTCCAGAAAAAAACATAATTATAGTAAGGTTTTATGTAAATATACAATGGCGGAGAGTGAGGGATTCGAACCCTCGGAACACTTGCGTGCTCAACGGTTTTCGAGACCGCCCCGTTCGACCACTCCGGCAACTCTCCTAATTGATCCTCGTGGTGAGGATTGCGGGACCATATAAAGAAGCTTTCCCTTCGGCAAGCCCTGCGACCGCTATGCCGCAGATAACTCACAGCTCACGCATCACCTCCCAATAAAAAACGCAGTGAGCGAACTATGCGGCTTGAACGTTTTCAAGGAAGGCTTTGATCGAGCGGTTAAACTGATCAGCTTCTTCAGAGATGCTGTCGGCCTGGTTGTTGATGTCTTCTGCCGTTTTGGTGGAGTTTTCAATAGTGCTGGCAACTTCCCCCATTTCGGACTCACCAATACGAGACTGATCAGAAGCATCGGTCACAGAACGCGCGATTTCGCCAACAGTTACAGACTGCTGTTCTACAGCTGCTGCCACTGCTGAAGAGCTGGTGGATAGCTTCTCCATCATGCTCGTCACTTTTTCGATGGAGCCAACGGCATCAGTAGACACCTGCTGGATCGCATGGATCTGCTGCGAGATTTCTTCCGTCGCCGTGGTGGTCTGGTTTGCAAGATGTTTCACCTCGGAGGCCACAACCGCAAAGCCTTTGCCCATCTCGCCAGCACGTGCGGCCTCAATGGTGGCATTGAGAGCAAGAAGGTTGGTCTGGTCTGCAATATCCTTAATTAGACTAACAACTTTTCCAATACGGGATGCAGTTTCAGCCAGCTCCTGAATTGTCTTGGACGTGTTGATAACAAGCCCACCAACTTCATCGGCAACGTCTTTGGAATTTACCGCTTCAGACGCGACTTCCTTAATGGAAAGAGACATTTCCTCACTGGCAGATGCAACAGTTGCCACTGATGTAGATGCGTGGCTTACCGCATCACCTGCTTTACCAGCTTTGTCAGAGACGCTTTCGACAGTGACGTTCAGAGCGAAGGAGGCTTCATGCAATGACTGGATTGCGGAGTTGAAACCGTCACCTGCAGCCGTTGCTGCTTTCTCGAACTCACGCACAAGAAGCGCAACTTTTTGCTCACGCTCCTGGCGGCGCTTGTTGTCTTCATCACGTTCATCGTTCAGCTGATTTCGCTCAATGGCGTTGGCACGAAACACTTCGAGGATCTTCGCCATTTTCGCGAATTCATCCCGGCCTTTGGTGCCTTCAATGTTGATTGAGACATCCCCGTTTGCCAACACGCCCATGGCTGTATGCAGGTTTGCGAGAGGGCGGGAGATACGCCACGCGATGTAGCCAGCAATCATCAGGCCGACAATCCCCATCGCAGCAGCCTGCAACAAGAAGCGCTGCATACTTGCAGCTGATGCATCGTTGTGAAGTGCCCTTGCTTCGGTCTCACCCGCTACACCAATATCATTAAGCTGTTTCGCAGCTGGGATCATTTCGTCCAACTGCTCCAGAGCGAAGACCATTTCCTCCTGAATGTCAGCATTCAGAGTTTCAATCTGCTCCAGCGTCTCTGTGTAGGTTGCCCAGAGTTCGCTTACTACCTGGGATGTTTCTTCTGGCATTTTCGCTGTTTGAATGACCATGCCAAACTGCTCAATGCGACTTTTGAAGGTGCTCTTTTCAATTTCATATCCGTCAACGCCAATGGTCCATTCCATGGCCTGAAGATCTTTTAGCAAACCAGCAACACGATGCGTGTCTTTGCTGACGTTCAGTTGCCGACGAGCCTTGTTGATTTCGAGCTGCATTGTGGAACTAGCACCCTGGAGGACTGAAATGAGACCTCCATCTGAGCTAGTTCCACGCTCTAGTGTCGCTTCAACCACAGCGCCAAATGTCTCAGAAAATCCGTAGGCATAGCCTTCCAGATTATCATAGAGCTCGTCTTCAATGCCCGGAACGCTTAGTGCGCGTGTTTCTTCAACCAGTACAACAACGCGTTCGCGTGCGTTTGCTGCAATGTCAGATGCCTCTACTTTCGGGTGAAGTAGAAACTCTCCACCAATTGCGCGCATACGATCAACTGCAGCACTGATCGCCTGTGCATTTTGCATCAGCTGGTTATAGGTCTGCGTATTTCTTTGAAATTCAGCATTCTGGCTATTCATTTGAGAGAGAAAAATCAGTGCCCCACCCAGCACAAGTATCGGCAACAACCCAAGAGCCATAACTCGAGTTACGACGGAATGTATCCAGGCGAACTTTGGAATGCGCATTTTATGCCCCCCGCACGTATGCGGTTTAATTCATTGGATGATAATGATCGCGAGATTGTCACATACATTCCATATTCGGCGCTCATTTCTCCCCTAAGCACTTGTATGGAACATGCACAAATCTCTTTGCGCTATTGTTGGCTGGCGAAGGTTTATCGATCCTTAAAACAATCATAGAATGAACCATAAAACGCAGCGTAATAGGTATTTGAACGTAACAATTAGATCGTAGGTATAAATCTGACAGCGCAACCATAGCGCGAATCACTCCTGCATAGGAGCGTTCTTTGACAGTCGAGTATTCGTGACATAAATCTCACCTCTCGTATTTCTAATATTAATGGCGAGATTCTGCGTTGACATTCCAGAATGCCTGCGTATATTCCAGCAGCTCATAAATTGCGGGGAAACCCGTGTTTTCGCGCTGTCCGAGGCAAGACATCGAAACCGCCTTCTGGTTTTTCCAGAGTTTGCGGTCGATCTCCCCGAAACGGGACGTTCCTAGAGCATAAGGGAAACGGTCGACAAAGTTCGCAGTTTGCTGCGACGCCAAAGGGTGCGCTTAGATAAGAAGGACATGCGCATGTTCGCAGTCATCAAAACAGGCGGTAAACAGTACACTGTTGCTGCTGACGATCTTCTGAAGATCGAAAAAGTTTCTGCCGAAGCTGGTGAAACAGTAACTTTTGACGAAGTTCTCATGGTTGGTTCAGATGCTGAAACCACCATCGGTGCACCAACCGTTGAAGGCGCTTCTGTTGTAGCTGAGGTTGTTGAGCAGGGTCGTGATCGTAAGATCATCATCTTCAAAAAACGTCGTCGTCAGAACTCCCGTCGTCGTAATGGTCATCGTCAGGCTTTCACTACTGTGAAAATCACCGACATCCTGACCAGTGGCGCTAAGCCAGCTAAAAAAGCCGCTGCTCCTAAGAAAGCTGCCGCTGCACCAGCTGCTGAAGGCTCCGACGATCTGAAAAAATTGCAGGGTCTTGGCCCAGCAATTGAGAAAAAGCTGAATGCTGCAGGTATCTCTACCTACGCACAGATCGCAGCTCTTTCTGCTGAAGACATCGCCCGCGTTGAAGAAGAAACTGGCACTAAAGGCCGCTTCGAACGTGATAACTGGGTTGCACAGGCTAAGGAACTCGCAGCGAAGTAATTCGCGCAAGTTTCTGTCCTAGAGATTAAACGAGGAGTACTTCGTTATGGCTCATAAAAAAGCTGGCGGTTCATCCCGCAACGGTCGCGACTCAGCTGGTCGTCGCCTTGGTATCAAGAAGTTCGGTGGCGAAGCCGTGATTCCTGGCAACATCATTGCACGTCAGCGTGGCACGAAGTGGCACCCAGGCGCAGGTGTTGGCATTGGTAAAGATCACACCATCTTTGCGACCGTCGAAGGCAAAGTTGCATTCGAAGAAAAACGCAATGGCCGAACATTTATTAATGTGATGCCGGTGGCACTCGCCGCCGAGTAACGCTGACGTGATAATCCAAATCGTCGGCGTCTCATCAGACCCCGACGGATTTGGAAAAATCCGGTTCAGATCGAAAGATCAGAAAAAGGGGAGATGGGACGCCATCTTCCCTTTTTCTTTGTCCAGTGGGATGGGCAGTAGACCGGAGTTAAAACCATGGTAGTTGAATACGAAGAAATCCCAGAAGAAAGCAGTTGCGTTGCGGCCGGGTCGCCGCAGGACACCGCGCGTCTCGTCATCGACCGAGCGCGCAAGGATGATTTGGCTGACATCCTGTTTTTAGCCAACAACCGTCGGATCGCTGAGAAACTGACGAACATGCCGCATCCATTCACGTATGAAGACGCTAAAGCGCTCGTGAAACGGTGTGATGTGCAGTTGCCATCTCAGGCGACGTTCGCGATCCGCATGAAGAACACTGGCCGTATTATTGGCGCTATCGGGTTCAATCCGCTTACTGAGGACTTTGGTGCTGTGCACCTGGGTTATTGGGTAGGCGAACCATTCTGGAACCAGGGATATGCGACAGAAGCTGTTCAGTCTGTTATCGAATTTGCGTTTGCTAACGGTGTTAAGGAGCTCTCCGCTTCTTGCCGCGTGAGCAATCCTGCCTCGCACCGCGTGCTGACCAAGTGCGGCTTTAAGCAGGACGGAACGACAAAGCTGCATTCTCTCGGCGCTATGGCCGTGGTGGATGCCACACGCTTTACACTGACCCGCAGCCAATGGATCGCGAATACGCGATGGGGCTCTGCTGGTTAAGTGATGCCAGATCAGCAGGTTGCAATGACAGCAACCTGCTTTCGGCAGCGTGATTGTTGTTTGGCTGTAACGGCTTACCCTCAACCACATAAAACCAGCGGGCTTTTAATGTGATCCTGATGCAGTCGCTCTGTCTGCAATCCGGATCATCGGGGCATGCTGCGTTTTACCCTCACTTACCTACTCCAACGAACGATTAGAGAAATATGAGTTTGATTTACAAGGCCTTTTACAATGCTCACCACAACTATAGATACCCAAAGGCTGCAACTGCGCCCGTTCCAATCTGACGATCTCCCTCGCTTTTGGGAGATCGGACCTTCTAACTATGAAATAGCACGCTGGCTCACCGGGTTAACGTGGCCTCCAATCATGATGGAAGCCGAGGCCTTTGTGGAACAAGCGCGCCTTGCAAATGCTAAAACGGACTCATTTCCGTTTGCCATCGACTTTAACGGACAGCTTATAGGCGGCGTTGAAGTCCAAAAACCCGGTGATCTCAAAGAGTTCCCGGAACTGCCAACCATTGGCTATTGGCTTTCCGAAGCTGCACATGGCCAAGGCTATATCACTGAAGCATGTGTTGCTGCGCTGCATTGGGGCTTTGCGCGCGCTGCATGTGACACCTTCGCCGCTCGTGTGTTTGCGACGAACTATTCCTCTCAGAAGGTATTGAAAAAGCTAGGCTTTGAGCCTTCTGGTGTTTGCCTTCGGTACTCTAAACCTTTGCAACAAGACATTGAGAATATCATCATGCATCTGCCGCGGGATCGGTTTGAGGCATTGCATGGTGATGCACATGTGATGATGGGAGCAGCACTATGACCACCTTTCCTCGTTTGAGAACAGCCAGCCTGACACTTCGGGAATGGAGAGAGACGGATGCACCGCGCGTGCTGAAACTCTTTCAAAATCATAGCATTACGCGCATGCTCACCTCAAAACCGCACCCTTTCGCCAAAGCGGATGCAGAGGCCTTTTTGCAAAAGGCAATGCCCGGTGATTTGAACGAGTATGTAAACTGGGCTGTTGAGCTTCAGGGCGAAGTGGTTGGTGGCATTGGCGCCGCGCCGCTTCATGAAACACCCGACATCGGATGGTGGCTGGCCGAGGAGCATTGGCAAAAAGGCATTATGTTTGAGGCTACTAGTGAAGCCTTACGCTATCTTCTTCTTGAACGCGAGCTCCCCAAAATCGTCGCCGATGCTTTCAGCGATAACAAGGGATCTCAAGCGCTTATGCGTAAGCTTGGCTTCGTTCATACTGGGCAAGGGACGGGCAGCAGCGCGGCACGTCTGGCCGGAATTTATCCTACAGAAGAGTTCGCCATATCCCCGCTTGATTTCATTGCAGCACAACAGCTCAGAGTGCAGGAGGCAGCACAATGACTACTTTTCCTCGTTTGAAAACGGCCAGTCTGATACTTCGGGAATGGAGAGAGACGGACGCGCCGCGCATTGTGGAATTACTGCAAAATCAGAATGTTACGCGTATGCTGGCAAGTGCTCCGCATCCTTATACCAAAGCGGATGCGGAGGTCTTTTTGCAAAGGTTTATGCCTGGTGACTTAGGCCATGCCGTGAACTGGGCTGTTGAACTTCAAGGTGAAGTAGTTGGTGGAGTGGGTGCTGGCTATCTTCAAAGAACACCGGTTCTTGCCTTTTGGCTTGCTGAAGAAAAGTGGAAAAAAGGCATTATGTATGAGGCAGTTAGCGCAGCACTTAGTTATCTCTTACTGGAACGGGAAATCCCATCCATCTGTGCTGATGCCTTTAGCGACAATGTCGGTTCTCAGGCTCTGCTGAGAAAGCTTGGCTTTGTCTATACCGGAAAGAATGAGGGCCGCAGTCGTGCCCGCCTTGCTGGGACTTATCCTACAGAAGAGTTTCGCATATCCCCTAGTGACTTCATTGCAGCACAACAAGCCAGAGCGCAGGAGGTAGCGCAATGATCTTTCCGGAATTACAAACCAACCGGTTGATTTTAAGAGCACTTCAGCCGGACGACTATCCGCGGCTGCGGTTCCTGTTTTCTGACTTTGATGTGGCGCGGATGACTGCCAGTTTTCCGCATCCTATCACTGATGAGTGGGCGCATGAGTTTATCACTCGTAACCATTCTAATGATTTGAGCACAGATGTGGTGTGGGCAATTGACAATGGTACCGGTTTCATCGGGTCCATTGGTGCACACCGGATCGGCAAATCCGCTTCTTTGGGCTATGCGCTTGGCAAATACTACTGGCGGCGGGGTTATATGAGTGAAGCTGTGCAAGCCGTTGTAAACTATCTACAAAATGAGCGTTGCGTTGAAAACGTTGATGCGTGCGTTTTTTTGGAGAATCCTGCGTCATTCCGCGTTCTTATGAAGAATGGCTTCGTCCCAACCTCTGTCTGCACGCATTCCTGCGTTTCCAGAGAAGCCGACGAAATCGAGACTCAGAACTTCGAACTCCAGCTGGCACAGTCTGCGGAGCAACCACAGCTTGCCGTGGCGGGGATAAGATAGGATGGCTTTTCCAGAGCTGAAAACAGACCGGCTCCGATTGCGCATGATCGACGACGGTGATCTGGAGCGCCTTGTCCAGCTGGCAAACTCTTATGCAATTGCGAGCACGCTTTCGGGCATGCCGCATCCGTTCACGGAAGAGACTGGTAGGTTCTACATTCATCGCGGCAAGACCAATGATCCTGAGAGTGTGGTGTTGTGGGCCATTGACGATGGGACTGGTCTAGTTGGCTGTATCTGGGCAAAGTTTGAGGATGTAACTGGCTGGACCGGTTATTGGATGGGTGAACCTTATTGGGGGCGTGGTTACATGAGCGTAGCGCTTCGCGCAGTTCTGCGTTTCGGATTTGAACAGCGCTTTGTTACGAACTTTGAGGCTGGTGTGTTTACCGACAATCCTGCCTCCTCTCACTTGTTGGATAAGATGGGCTTCAGCAAAGTGGGCGAAGAAACTATCCCCTCTAAAGGACGTGGTGATATCATGGTTCCACATCTCCGGCTTGCATTGCCCAAAGCCGATTTTGTGGACCTAGCAGAAGCGGAAGGTTGAGCACCATGACAACCCAAAGCACCTTCCCCGCTCTACGCAGCGAGCGACTTGTTTTGCGGGAGATGCGAGAAACCGATTTGGAGAGGCTTTGTGCGTACTTGCGGGATTTTGAGGTCTCCAAGTCGCTGAGCAGTCAACCGCATCCATTTTTGGAAGCGGATGGACGGGATTATATTGAGCAGGCTCATACGAACGATACAGCTGAGAATGTGACCTGGGCGATTGAGCTTGATGGACAATTTATTGGCGGGCTTAAAGCTAAGGAACTGCAAGGTGCTGCGAGCGTTGGTTATTGGCTTGGGCAGGAGCATTGGGGCAAAGGCCTGATGAGCGAGGCTTTGCGTGCTGTCCTTACCTACCTTTTTGAGGACCGAGAGCTGTTTGTCGTGCGCACGGGGGTTTTTAAAGAAAACCCTGCCTCTTTGCGAGTGCTGACCAAGTTGGGTTTCAAGATTACTGGTGAGGCCAAGCACGTCTGCCGCGCGCGGGGCAATGTGGAGCTCGATGAGATCCAGCTGCAAGTGACCCGCAATGACTTTCTTCGACTGACTAATTCAGACGTGATTTCGTGAGTATTCAAGATGTTTCCTGACCTAAAAACAGACAGGTTGATACTGCGCCAGTTCAAGCACACGGATCTGGAGCCGCTTTGCATGCACACGAATAACTTCGCAGTAAGCAAAACACTCTCTGAGGTGCCTTACCCTTATTCCAAAGCAGACGGAGAATGGTGGATCAACTACTGCCTGAACACGCCACTTTCTGAAAAGATCGCCTGGGTAATTGAGGGACCTGCAGGCTTTTCCGGCGCGATCACTCTGATGAAGCTTCAAAGCGGCAAGCCAATTCTTGGGTATTGGCTTGCTGAGCATCTTTGGGGCAAAGGCTATATGAGTGAGGCTGCTCAGGCCATTACTACATATGGCTTTGAGGTACTTGGCCTGCCCACGATTTACACCTCTGCGCTTGAAGAGAACCCCGGAAGCTTGCGTGTTCTGAGCAAACTGGGCTTTCAGGAGATTGGAAGAGGCTTTTCAACTCCGCGTTCCCGGCCAGAAGAGAAGCTGCCGAATATTTCTCTTAGTTTAACGCGGGAACAGTGGGCTGCACGACATGCCCCTGCCTAACGACCCTTATGGAATTACAGAGTACTTGCGGCGCACTGACCGAGTACTCCAAAACGCAACAAGTTGGACTAATGATGTTTCCTGAACTCAAAACAAACCGCCTGACACTCCGCCAGTTTCAGCAGGATGATCTGGAGCCGATCTGTGAGTACATCAGCAATTTTGAAGTCAGCAAGATGCTGACTGTGGTGCCCTACCCTTACACAAAAGCAGATGGGGAATGGTGGTTGAACCACATCAAGGAGACACCGCTAAGCGAAGAGACGAATTGGGTTATTGAATCCGAACACGGGTTCTCAGGCGTCATTGGAATACGCATCCCAGAAGATGGCTTCCCGCGCATTGGTTATTGGCTGGGTCAACCGTTCTGGGGCAAAGGCTATATGAGCGAGGCAACTGAGGCGGTGGTTAATTACTGCTTTGAGGAATTAGGTTCTACCAAAGTGACTTCCGGAGCATTTGAAGAAAATGACGGATCCCTGAATGTGTTGGCGAAGAACGGTTTCCAAACAATCGGCTCGGAGCCAGAAAAAAGTCGCGCTCGCGGAGAAGAAGAAGTCACTCTTATCAACGTGGAGCTCACCCGTCCTTTATGGGAAGCCATGCGGGCGGTGACGGTTTGAAGGTAAATTGCTTGTCGCGTGCCGATGGGTGCGCGCGACAAGTTTTGGGATTAGTCGAATAGCAGCGGTATCATGATGTGCATGGTGCTGTGCATGAAGATGAGAAAACCCGGACCGACCAGAAAAAACAGGCTCCCCATTATAATGCCGGGAACGAGAATGCGTGTGGCGATCAAGTTCCACAATAAGATGCTATCCAGTTCTCCAAGCTCATGAAGGAAGACAAAAGCTAGTGCTGCGATGAGGATTGCAGTGCCAGCAGACCAGAACACGCGATACCTGTACTCAACGCCTGACAGCAGTTTGAACATTCCGAAGAAGACCAGCGCACTCAATAACATGCGGAAGACGAGTTCTTCGCCGTAACCAGCTACCATGCCGAAGAGATAGCCTGGACGTGAGCTTTCTTCTGCCGGGACAAAGTCAGGCAGTTCACTCCCGAAAAACGCCCAGATAATGCATGTAATGATGATTGCTGTGCTTACACCGCTCACGATCTGCAAACCGGGCGTGTGCTTTATCAAGCCTGCCCAGCCGAGTTTGTTAAAGCAAAACCAGCCCAAGAGCAGTGAGGTGAAAATGATGAGCCAGGTAGAGACGTAAATCGGCACGATCTTGATGAACGGATCTGCCCAGAAAATCTGACTTGTGTTCTGTTCGGTGAAAACCAATAGGCCAATGCAATAGAGAACAAAGACCTGAGCCCAGACGATTGTTGCCATGAGTTGGTTGCGAAAGGTGGTGGGGAAGTAGTTGTGTTGGGAAGAAGATGTCATTGTATTTCCTCCGCCTTCTCGGAGACATTGTTGAGAAGGAGAAATGGAGAGGAGGGCAACATCTCAAACGATTTTGCTTGAGAGGCTGCCCTACGCATCAATTCTGGCTCAAAGTTTCTGGCCGTTGTTGATGATGGTGGTCGATGCCGGGACTGCATTTACGACGGTTTGAAGCGCCATGCAGGCTTTCTCACTCGCCTCCACCAAAGAGGCAATCAGAGATGGGTCTTCTTGCGATTCGATGATGATGACTGTCTCGACGCCTTTTGAAACACCAAGCATGTCCGAGCCTTCTTCAGCGGTCATTCCCGGAATTCTGGACTGGAACTTCATTTTCTGCTCCAGCTTGATGGAGGAGATGTTCAGCTTCCGGGACTGAGCCAACCCATGCACATGCGTGAGCAGGCAGAAGCCGATACCCGCGGCCAGGTAAGACAATGGTGCGGGAGCTGTATCCGTGCCGCCAATGGATGAGCCTTCGTCGCAGAGAACTTCAAACGCGCCAAAGCCGGGGACGTTGGGCTGGACCACACCGGTCTTGACCAAGCCATCGCCTGTGAGCTCTGCGAGGAAATCGACCTCAAGCTCCATGCCGTCTTTCGACTTTTTGATTTTGTTTAAGCTGATGTGCTGGGGCGTTGGCATGGCCGCTGCCCGGGTCACGATGGGATGTGTCACAGTGTTATTATCAAGCATCTTTACCTCCGTAAGTGTACGATACTGTACCGTACACTTAGCAGATAAAAATCACTTTCGTCAAGCATGGCTGTTTCAGCTGGTCGGCGCTGGATGAGATCAAGCGCCATATGCTTTCATGAAATCATGCACACATTGGCGAACATGATCTGAGATTTCCTGTAGAGTCGGCGCGGATTGAACGCCCAGCAGAAGAGCAAGATGAGTGTCCTCGCGCAACATACCCATGAAGATGGCCGCTGCGTTTTCAGGATGTTCGATGGCGACGATGCCCAGATTGCTCGCCAGTTGGAGCTGCTGTGCAATGCTGGAGGTTGCCCGTTTGGGGCCAAGCTGGAAGAATGATTTGGTAATATGAGGAGCGCGACTGCCCTCACCTATCAACATGCGCCAAAGGCCCAGAGTTCTGTCATCATAGATGAGGGTCAAGACAGCCTTGCCAAAGACAAACAGAATCTCTTCAAGCTCCTGACGGGAGCCGCCATCTTCGTTTGAGTCGAGAGGTTTAATGGAGAGGACAGGCCCTTCAGACAAGTTGCTGACAATCTCTGCCAACATTGCTTCTTTGTTTTTGAAGTGTCTGTAGACTGTGGTTTTGGAGGCGCGGGCACGTCTGACGATCTCATCCATTGAGGTGTTGGCATAGCCAAGCTCGATGATGGCGTCAGCTGCGATTTCCAAAAGCTCTTGTTTCCGCTTTTCGCCGCGCGATACCTTTTTCTCTGATTCCATGCAGGTTTTCCGTCTCTCACGTGGGTACGATACCGTATCTTACACTAAGCTCTAGTGAATTTGGTGAGGAGAAACAAGATTGCAAGGGAATGGAATGTGGGGGCGCTCAGCTGACATCACGGCGAAGCATGATGTTGGGAGCCGGATTTTGGGAGGGTCGTATTGGCTGAATGGAAGCCTGATGGCTATCTCATTGTTGATTTATTGATGTCTGGGCCAAAATCCAGACAAAAAAAAGAGCGCATTGCTGCGCTCTTTTTCACTGAACAGCTCGAATTATACGGTTTCGAGGTTTACAGCGCTCTGACGGCCATCACGACCAGCTTCCAGTTCGTAAGTTACGTCCTGGCCATCAGCCAGAGTAGACAGACCGGAGCGCTCTACTGCAGAGATGTGAACAAATACGTCTTTGCTTCCATCTTCAGGTGCAATAAAACCGAAACCTTTAGTGCTGTTGAACCATTTCACGGTGCCTTTAGCCATCGTGATATCTCCTAGTTAGTGTGCCGCTGCGACATGCAGATAGCTTTGGTTGCGTCAGGGCGAAATCGAGTGCACTGACGCCTAAAAAGGAGACAGGGTCGATAGTCTTAACGTAGAGACGGCATTCCACATATTGACTGATAAGTAAAGATCCAGCTTTCCATTTGAGGCGTGTAGAGCCATTTTTTTTAAATTCCCTGTGTTTTTACTGAGTCAAATCCTAACTTATTCCCTGATCTTTTCACAAAACGCATAAAATTGAGGGAAACTCGATATTGGAGACACCTGGCGGTTGCATTGCCGGATTTGTCGATATTTGAGCGAATATTCCTCAGCATGTGAAAAATATTCCAGAAATATGCTCTAACTGCTTGCAATAGGGAGTGGTCCGAGATAGTGACCGCCCCCAAGCTTTGAAGTTCCTCTCGGATTTTGAAACCTCCAAGATGCTGTTGCCTGCTTGCTTTGTTCCCCTGTGAATAAAGGTGCAGGCGTCGATCACCTTCGATTCTCCGATCTGTGTGTGTTTATCGGGCAATTGAAGATGGGTCCTGCTTCTCTGATCTGGCTGGCGCGACTGTTTATGCGTTCCGCGACTTTCAGCAGATGGCAGGATAGGGTCTTTGAGCAAGGTTGCGGCAACAGCCTTTTGCTCCCTCGTCCCTTTGTGATCGTACCCGCACTCGCGGCAGGGGTTCACTTGAGATTTCAGGAACCAAAAGCAAGGGTTGGATAGCACCGGCGCGTTGCGAGCACATGGCTCGACGGGTTTGACGCTATCTTCGTGTACTTAAGAGAAAGAGCGCCAGCGACAACAAGCCAAGCGCTCCAAGAAGAATAAGAAGAGATTGTCATGTTCCCGGAGTTACAATCCGAGCGCTTGATCCTACGCGATTTTCGCGAGAGTGATTTTGATATTCATAATGCGTCTTTGAATGATTTCGATGTGAGCAAGATGCTGACTGTCGTTCCGCATCCTTATACAAAGGATGATGGAGACTGGTGGTTTGATCATTGCCGCACAACATCTCACTGCGAAGAGATCAACTGGGTGATCGACAATGGTGAAGGCCTTGTCGGCGTCATCGGCATCCGCAATGTCTCGACAACACCGCACCTGGGTTATTGGCTGGCTAAATCCCAATGGGGTAAAGGTTATGCCAGTGAAGCGACCAATCTGATATGCGATTATGTGTTCAACCGGCTGAATGCGGTTGCGATGAACACTGGCCTGTTCACCATCAATCCGAAATCTCTGAATGTGCTTCAGAAGAACGGGTTTGAGGTGACTGGCGAGACTAAAGAGAAGAACCGCGCTCGTGGTGATCTCGAAATGGATTACACTACAGTTACGCTGACCCGGGACAGATGGACATCGATGCAGGCGATTGCAGCCTGACGGTCCAATCTCTAAAGCAACTTGTCTTTAGAGATTTGTTCTTGCGCATTTGAATTTTGAAAGGCTTGCGAATTGATGTTCGTGAGCCTTTTGGCTGTTCAGGGCAGCAAACCATAAATCAGGTTGCTTATTCTTTTCTGGAAAGCGCTAGACACTTTTCGGGAACACGCTTAAGCAATAAAATTAGCCAGATTTGCCGTTCCGCCCTTGGCGGGAGCGCAATAGGGCTTTATGACGTCCTCCAAAGAACGTCACAGGTGGACGAAAGAGAATAAAATGAAATTCCTCGATCAGGCAAAGATCTTTGTAAAGTCTGGTGATGGTGGCGCGGGCAGCGTCAGCTTCCGCCGTGAGAAATATGTTGCCGAAGGTGGACCCGACGGCGGTGATGGTGGCCGTGGTGGTGATGTATGGGTTGAGTGCGTTGATGGCCTCAACACACTGATCGACTATCGCTACGCACAGCACTACAAAGCAAAAATCGGCATGCATGGCATGGGCCGCAACAGAACCGGCGCCAAGGGCGACGATGTTGTGCTTCGTGTTCCTGTAGGCACTCAGATTCTTGAAGAAGACAACGAGACCGTTCAGGCGGACATGACTGAGATTGGTCAGCGCTTGTTGCTTCTGAAAGGTGGTAATGGCGGTTTCGGTAACGCGCACTTCAAATCCTCAACCAACCAGGCACCGCGCCATGCGAACCCTGGTCTTGAAGGTGAAGAAAAGTGGATCTGGCTGCGGCTGAAGCTGATTGCGGATGCTGGACTTGTGGGCCTGCCAAACGCTGGCAAGTCCACCTTCCTCTCCGCTGTATCAGCAGCACGTCCGAAAATTGCGGATTATCCGTTCACCACGCTGCACCCTAACCTGGGTGTGTGTGAACTCGACAATCGCGGCTTTGTGCTCGCTGACATTCCGGGCCTCATTCGTGGTGCACACGAAGGTCATGGTCTTGGCGACCGTTTCCTTGGCCACGTGGAGCGTACTCGCGTTCTGCTGCATCTGGTGGATGGCTCTGGCGAAGAAGATCCGGCAGATTCTTACCGCACCATTCGCGGTGAGCTGGAAGCTTATGGCCATGGTTTGGATGAGAAGGCTGAGATTGTTTGTCTTTCCAAAGCAGATGCATTGACAGAAGAGTTGCGCGAAGAGCGCTTTAAGTCTCTTGAAGAGGCCTGCGGTCAGAAGCCTTTGATCATTTCGTCTGCCAGTGGTGAAAACATCGACACTGCACAGCGCATGATCATTCGTGCAATTGACAAGAATAAGCAAGACGAGGCCAATGCCATCCCTTCTGATGGAATTGAGGAGTGGCGCCCGTAATGGCTCGAAGTCTGAGCGACTATAAGCGCATCACCGTAAAAATCGGCTCTGCCCTTCTGGTAGAAAAAGGCCGATTGAAGCGTGAGTGGCTGGAATCGCTGGCAGATGACCTTCAGGCTCTTTCCGAAGCTGGGAAAGAAGTGCTGGTGGTCTCTTCCGGTTCCATTGCTCTTGGTCGTGGTGTGCTTGGTCTGCCAGCTGGTCCGCTCAAACTGGAGCAGGCGCAAGCCGCCGCTTCTGTGGGCCAGATTGCACTTGCTCAGGCGTATTCTGAAATTCTCGGTGTGCGTGGTTTAACGGCTGGCCAGATTCTGCTGACGCTCGGCGACACGGAAGAGCGTCGCCGTTACCTCAATGCGCGCGAGACGATTGGCACTCTGCTGAAGATGGGCGCTGTGCCGATCATCAACGAAAATGACAGCGTTGCGACCTCCGAGATCCGCTATGGCGATAACGACCGTCTGGGCGCCCGTGTGGCGACCATGGCGAGTGCGGATCTTCTTGTGCTGCTGTCTGATGTGGACGGGCTTTACACCGCCGCTCCGCAGACAGATCCTGATGCCATCTTCCTGCCTGAGGTTCCTCAGGTGACGCAGGAGATTGAGGCGATGGCCGGTGCGCCGGGAACAGCCTTCTCCTCCGGAGGCATGAAGACCAAGATTGATGCGGCTAAGATTGCGCAGAGCGCAGGTACATCCATGATCATTGCCAGTGGCAAGACCATGAACCCACTCAACGCGATTGAAAATGGCGCACGGGCGACATGGTTCCCTGCTCCATCTTCACCTTCCCGGGCCCGCAAAACGTGGATCAGCGGTCACCTGAAGCCGCATGGCACCATTCAGCTGGATGCAGGCGCGTTGAAAGCTGTGAAGGCAGGTAAAAGCTTGCTGCCAGCAGGGGTGACCAAAGTGGATGGCACATTCACACGTGGTGATGCGGTGCGTATTATAGATGCGGACGGGCACGATGTGGGTTGCGGGCTTGTGGCCTATGATTACGGTGAGGCCTCTCTCATTATTGGGCGCAACAGCAAAGAAATTGAAGCCATTGTTGGCTATCCGGGACGTGCAGAGATGGTCCATACGGACGACCTTGTGCTCTCTACATCTGATTTGGACAATTCATAGAAACTGTTTAGGTTGACCAAGTTCAACCAGTGATGACTTAAGGGTTTTGCAGATGCTGAATACTTCTGAAGTGGCAAATGCGGACAATACCGATGTTCGCGACTTGATGGCAACTCTTGGCAAGAAGGCACGCGCTGCTGCACGTACTCTAGCCATTGCCCCCACAAGCCAGAAGAACAAAGGCCTGGAAGCGATGGCAGCTGCCGTTCGCTCTGCAACCCCTGAGATCCTCAAAGCGAATGCGATTGATCTGGAGAGCATGCAGGTCAATGGTCAGCTGGCATCCTTTATTGATCGCGGCACATTGAACGAAGAGCGCATTGAAGCCATTGCCTGCGCACTGGAAGACATTGCCAAGCTGGACGACCCTGTCGGCTCTACGATTGCAGACTGGAAGCGCCCGAACGGTCTGGACATCTCCCGCGTCCGCACGCCTCTTGGTGTAATTGGCGTAATCTACGAGAGCCGCCCGAACGTGACTGCGGATGCCGGAGCATTGTGCCTAAAGGCTGGTAATGCTGTTGTGCTGCGCGGCGGATCAGACACCATCAATTCCAACCTTGCTATCTATAAAGCTTTGCAAGCTGGCCTTGCAGACGCCGGACTGCCGGTAGATGCCATTCAGATTGTACCGGTGAAAGACCGTGCTGCTGTTGGCGAAATGCTGAAGGGTCTGGATGGTAATCTTGATGTGATCATCCCGCGTGGTGGCAAGAGCCTTGTTGCACGTGTTCAGGATGAGGCCCGTGTGCCTGTGTTTGCGCATCTGGAAGGTCTGGTTCATATCTTCATCGACAAAAAGGCCGATCTGGATAAGGCGATTGAAATCACCGTCAACTCCAAGATGCGCCGGACGGGCATTTGTGGTGCTGCCGAGACGCTGCTGGTTGATGAAGCTGTGGCAGCAACCATTTTGCCTCCAATTCTTGCTGCTCTTCAACAGAAGGGCTGTCAGATTCGCGGCGATGAAGAGGTCATGATGCTGTGCCCGACCGCTTCTGAGGCGAATGATGATGACTGGTCTACAGAATATCTGGACGCGATCATCTCTGTGAAGATTGTTGGCGGTCTGGAAGATGCGATTGAGCATATCGGGATCTACGGCTCCAATCACACGGACTGCATCATCACAGAAGACCAGATTGCGGCCCGCAAATTCCTTACTGAAGTGGACTCGGCTATCGTTCTTCACAATGCATCCACACAGTTTGCGGATGGTGGTGAATTTGGTATGGGTGCCGAAATTGGCATCGCAACTGGCCGCATGCATGCGCGCGGACCTGTTGGTGTGGAACAGCTGACCAGCTTCAAATACGTGGTTCGCGGGAACGGCCAAACGCGTCCATGACGAACCCCGACCCCACAATGGGCGATAGCCACGGCAAGCTTGGGATTGTGCAACCAGACTGGATGCGCCTTCCCTATGCTGCTCCGGGCAATCGCATTGGTTTGTTTGGCGGGTCGTTTAATCCCCCACATCCCGGCCATCTTATGGTGGCGGAGACGGCGTTGCGGCGCTTGAACCTGCATCAGATCTGGTGGTTGGTCACGCCCGGAAACCCACTGAAGTCTAACCGAAACCTCGCGCCCCTGGAAGAACGTGTTGCCGCTGCGCAGGCTTTGGCACGACATCCACGCATGAAGGTGACGGCCTATGAGAAGGTACTTGGCACCTCTTACACGGCAAGTACGGTGGAGCAATTAAAGCTGCGCAGACCGCATCTGAATTTTGTCTGGGTTATGGGTGCAGACAATCTCTCCAATTTTCACCATTGGCAAAACTGGCAGAGCATTATAGAAGGGGTGCCTGTGGCAATTGTTGACCGGCCCAAAGCGACCCTTTCGTCTCTTTCCGCTCAAGTTTGCCAAAGGTATGCCTTTGCTCAATTAAAAGAAAAAAGTGCAGACCACCTGCCTGAGTGCAAAGCCCCGTGCTGGACCATTTTACGTGGTCCGCTGGATGAAACCTCTTCCACCCTCCTGAGGAATAGAGGACACACCCCAGGGTAACTTTACGCTTTTTACGGCAAGTAGTGTCTTGAAAATGCCATAGGGACCTGAGTATTCTTCTTGACGGAAGGCTTGAGTTTGTGCATTTCAGGCTTTTCGACCGGCAGAGTACTGCTTTCTCTAACCATGGCGAGGGCTCTTAAGCTGACCATGACAACTCAACATGAAGGGACGGACACCATCGCTCCTCTTCAACCGCATGATCCCACCAATGAGGGGGACGTGCTTGCACTGATCCTCAACAGCCTGGAGAATTCCAAGGCTGAGGATATCGTATCTCTAGATCTTACAGGCAAATCTGCTCTGGCTGATCACATGGTTGTGGCTTCTGGCCGCTCTCATCGCCATGTGGGTGCTGTTGCCGACTACCTGCTCCGTGATCTGAAAGATGCTGGCTACGGTAACGCTCGCGTTGAGGGCATGCCGCATTGTGACTGGGTGCTCATCGATATCGGTGATGCAATCATTCACATTTTCCGCCCAGAAGTCCGCAGTTTCTACAATGTAGAAAAGATGTGGTCTGCGGATAGCTCTGCACCGACGCAGTTCATCGGATAGTATCAGTGCTTCTTTGAAGCACTGACTATTACACCAGTCAATTCTCTACCCCTTTGGGGGAATGAGGGAGTCTGGGCAAATGCCGCTGATGCAGGTGCTGCTCCATCTGCATGAGATCTTTTTGCGGGTCACTACGATCTAATCCCGGAGACTTTATGAAAGTCACGATTGCCTGCGTCGGCAAAATGAAAGCTGGCGCGGAAAAGGACATGCTTGAACGCTATCTGGACCGAGCCCGCAAAGCTGGCCGTTCCGTTGGCATTACGTCTGTGTCCGTGGTGGAATTTTCAGAGAGTCGGGCTGCCCGTACGAGTGATCGAAAAGACGAAGAAGCGCAACTGCTGCTCAATGCGCTTCCTTCCGGTGCGATCCTGATTGCACTGGATGAGCACGGCAAGGCACTTTCCAGCGAAGCCTTTGCCAAAAAGGTTGGCGGTTGGGCCGATCAGGGTATTTCGGATATGGTGCTCGCCATTGGCGGTGCCGACGGCCACGGCCAGGCGCTGCTGCAACGCGCAGACCTGAAGCTCGCTCTGGGCTCCATGACATGGCCTCACCAACTCGTCCGGATCCTCTGCGGCGAGCAAATCTACCGCGCCATCACGATACTGACAGGACATCCGTATCACCGGGCGTGAGTGGTGTAGAGATTGCACAAACTCCTTCGCGAAAACCGATTATCGAGCGAGCAACTGGTAATAGTGCAACAGTATTTATCTTAGTGATTGACACAAGGATGATCAGAGAAATCCTATCTATCTAACAGGCTAGAGCACAGGTAGAACGAACCAAGCTCAATCCTTTTTATAGACTTAAAGATTTCTCTATGTTGACGTATCTTACCGACAGCGCAGTACAGCTGGAAATATTTGGCCTAAAACGTATTTTTCCAGCAAGCAAAAAGCATAGAGAAGAAGATTTCCAAGACAAGTTTGACTCATCGACCTTATTCTATGATTGCTTCAGGTCCTTTGATGGCAAGAACATAATCCTCGTTGGTCCTAAACCATTGGGTTTTGAGAAAGAACTTGCAAAAGCGACGTTCTCGATAAGCGATGGGAAACTTCGCACTAAACATCGAAAACTAAAGCAGATTCACGAAATCTGGATCAAAGTAGCACCTGACCAAGTTATCGATACGGTGGATATGACGCTAAACGGTGTCCGAGCCCAGATCAACGTGAGCGCGAGCGCTGCAAAGCGGTTTGAAGGTAAACGTACACTCTCTACACTATGTAAAGAGACCCCTGTGTGCTGGATCCTCGACTGGGTCAAGTTTAACGTAGTGAACCACGACGTGAACGCGCTCGTTCTCTTTGAAAACAGCCAGAGTGTTCAACGCGTACAGGAAATTTATCAGGCGCTTGAGCAATCCGGCCTCGATATTGAGTTTGAAGTGGTCCACGCGCCTTTCCCGTATGGACCGCCTCAGATGCGTGACATCAAATTCCTACAACGCTCAATACTTCAAATACTTCGTTGGAAATATGTTCAAACTTCTGACGCACTTCTGTTTTGCGATGTCGATGAGTTTGTCATTTGTGAAAAAGGCGTATCTATATTTTCCGGTTTAAAAGATAGCTTTTTGGGTTATTTCCTTATTCCCGGGGTTTGGATCGAGCCAGTGACTAATGCAGGTATCAATGAGCTCAAATCTCTTGATGATCGTCGCCATAATATGTTTTTGCACACAACCAATCCACCAACGGCGACACATCGAAAATGGGTGGCAGTTCCTTCGCGGATTCCCCAGAGTATTCAGTTCAAGGCCCACGGCGTTCGGCCCGAGCCTAAACACGCTGCTTGGCTACACCCATTTTTTACGCGCCTAAAACCGTTTTTGCGGTCAGCAACACTCTGCCATTTCAATGCTATTAGTACGAGCTGGAAGACAGATCGAGATAAAATTGGACCGATTGACGAAAGCAAACATACCTTGCACGAAGGCCTTCGCAATGCTTGTGATGCGGCATTTTCTGACAAGACCAAGACACCTGAACTTTCATAAGTAATGAGGACTGGTGTTAATTCAGAAGCTACCCTATTTCGTCCTTCCTTTTGCTTCTTCACTACAAAGCACCCGATAGGTACAGCTGAACATTACAAATCAATTGCAGATATTGATGTTTTTGCTGGAAGTCGGTAAGCCTGCAACGTGGTTGACACTTCCTTAACGCTGTTAGGAGCATTATCCTCGGCGTTAACTTTGGGGCTGCGTTCCTGTGTTTTAGCAGGGTTGGTCTGCGTCGATATTTTAGTATTAAGGTCAGCGGTTCAGTGGGTTGCTGTACTTTGGGAGTTCAGTTGTTGCGTTTTAGGGGAAACCTGATCCTCCGATCGGTGACAAGCTTTGCCTTGTTTTTTGCGGTTGCGCTTGTTCTGCCGCTACAAAGTACTGCGCAAAAACTGACGAACGTCTCCTTTAAAATTGAAGATGGCAAGATTGATCCCGAAGACCCGGCTGCACTTGCTCTGCTCCAGAAACAGGAACGGGAAAAAGAACTTCGCAGCTTGAATGAAAACATCTCCCTTTCCAAAGAGAAGCGTGAAGAAATTCAGCGGTCCATTCGTGCGTTGGAGCGCGATGGTGAGAGCCTGAGCGGAGAGTTGATCCGCACGGGTGAGCGCATGAAAAAACTCGAAAACCAGCTGGAAGCCACTGAAGCACGGTTAGGCCGACACAGAAAAAATGAGCAATCTGTCCGGGCGTCATTGAATGAACGTAAAGATGTTTTAGCTGAAGTTTTAAGCGCTTTGCAAAGGATCGGTCATCGCCCACCGCCAGCCATGGTCGTGCGTCCTCAAGATGCTCTTGGTGCGGTACGCAGTGCGATCCTGCTCAACTCAATCATGCCGGAAGTGCGGATTGAAGCGGAAGCGTTGGCGAGTGATCTTGCTGAACTGTCTCGGCTTCGAGCAAAAATTGAAGCAGAGCGCAACCGGGTTCGAAGTGGTGCAATACAGATGGCGGAAGAGCGTCATCGTGTTGAATTGCTTTTGGAAAAGAAGAAGGCAGCACGGCAGGAAAGCCTTGCAGCGCTGGAAGCCGAGAAGGCTCGCGCCAAGGAACTTGCCGAAAAGGCAACCTCTTTGAAAGAGTTGCTTGCTACCCTTGAGCGAGAAGTGAAGAGCAGCCGTCGTGCAGCGGAAGCAGCGCGACTTGCGGACATTGAGCGGCAAAACCGGATCGCCTCCGGTGATCCGTTTGCTGATCCGAGCCGATTGAAACCGGTTGTTGCTTTTTCGGATACCCTTGGGCTTTTGCCTGATCCGGTGTCTGGAACGCTCCTGCAAGACTTTGGGGTTGCAGATGGTTTTGGCAACGTAACGACTGGCCAATCCATTGCGACACGCCCGAATGCCCAGGTCACCTCCCCCACTGATGGTTGGGTGGTGTATGCAGGGGATTTCCGCTCTTACGGGCAGATGGTAATTGTTAATGCAGGCGGCGGATACCATGTCCTTATGTCCGGGCTGGACGATGTCATGGTGGAGTTAGGGCAGTTTATTCTAGCTGGAGAGCCAATCGCTAAAATGGGAGAAACGCGCCTCGCAAGCGCTAATAACCTTAATTTTAGTTTGGACCAGCCGGTTTTATATGTAGAATTCAGGAAAGACGGCACTGCAATCGACCCCAACCCATGGTGGTCACGCGCCGAAAACGAAAAGGTTCGCGGATGATACGGAAAGCATCGCTTTTGTTGGTTGGCGTAGTCATGGGGGCTACGGCGGTCGTAACATATTCTCAGGCACCATTCAGATTTGCTGAACCAGCTTCTGCTGCGTCTCCTGATACCTACAATCAGCTCAATCTGTTTGGCGACGTGTTTGAACGTGTGCGCTCTGATTATGTAGAGGAGCCAGCTGACTCCAAGCTGATCGAGACCGCTATCAACGGCATGCTCACCAGCCTTGATCCGCACTCCAGCTATCTGCCTCCAAAGAGCTTCCGCGATATGCAGGTGCAGACCCGCGGCGAGTTTGGTGGCCTTGGTATTGAAGTGACCATGGAAGACGGCCTTGTGAAGGTTGTTGCTCCGATTGACGACACTCCGGCTTACAAAGCAGGCGTACAGGCAGGCGATCTGATTACCCATCTTGATGGGGAACAGGTTATGGGCCTTACCTTGAATGAGGCTGTCGAGAAAATGCGTGGTCTGGTCAATACAGACATCGTCATTACAGTGCGCCGTGAAGGTATCAACGAACCAACCGATATCACCATCACCCGTGATGTGATCCGCATCCGCTCTGTTCGCTGGAACAAAGAAGACGACATCGGTTACATCCGCATCACGCAGTTTAACGAACAGACCTTTGATGGTCTGGAAAACGCTGTTGATGAGCTGACTGCTGAAATCGGCGAAGATAATCTGAAGGGCTTTGTGCTGGATCTGCGCAACAACCCAGGCGGTTTGCTGGATCAGGCGATTGCTGTTTCTGATGCGTTCCTGAACCGTGGTGAAATTGTTTCTACCCGTGGCCGTAATGCTGAAGAGACCCAGCGCTATAACGCTCGCAATGGTGACCTGACTGAGGGTGCGCCTGTGATCGTTCTGGTGAATGGCGGTTCTGCGTCAGCCTCTGAGATTGTAGCCGGTGCTCTGCAGGATCATCGCCGCGCAACTATTCTGGGCACACGTTCCTTCGGTAAAGGTTCTGTACAGACCATCATTCCACTTGGTGCAAATGGTGCGATCCGACTGACAACTGCTCGTTATTACACACCGTCTGGCAACTCCATTCAGGCTAAGGGTATCCGCCCTGACATCATTTCCTTGCAGGAACTGCCTGATGAGCTGAAAGGCCGTGCTGAAACCAAAGGCGAAGCAGGTCTGCGTGGTCACCTTCAGGCTGAAGAAGGCGATGAAGGTTCTGGCAGTCAGGCTTACGTGCCACAGGACAAAGACAAAGATGTGCAGCTGAACCTGGCAAAATCCCTGCTCCGCGGCGAGAAGACTGATGCAGCCTTCCCACCAAGTGCAGACAGTGCAGCAAACGAATCCAAATAATTCAGAGTATCGAGCGCTTCATCCGGAGCGCTCGATTTCTATCTATTTGTTTTCAGGCATATACCTCTCCGAAAACCGGTAGCCACATTTCGGGGATATGCTATAAAGTGATTAAGGACGCCGCGCTAAACCTTCGTTTGGCGCGGCGGAATTTTATGACAGGGTGGGGGCACCAATGGTTAGGAGCGATTTGACAGCTCCGCTTGGAATGAACAAGCGTCGGAGCATCGGGCGATTGCCGCTCGGCCTGATTGGTGTCGCCATCATGACTGTTATTTTCACCACCGGCTTTATCTGGATCGGCATTGTTGATGACCCCAACGGTGGCGAGCCGATGGCGACTATCGAGCTTTCCAGTGCTCTTGATGGTGTTGCTCCCAGTGATATCGAGATTGTTGACCTACCGGATGGTTCTCAACTGGCCCAGATTGGGTCTGACCAGTTTAATGCCAATGGCTTTGGACAGGATGGCAGCTATCGTCCCTCTCGCCCGGCAGGCGCAAACGCGCAAGATCAGGCCAGTGGACCGACATCACTCGTCGATCTGGCCCGGCGTGTTGATTATGAGGGGCTGGATGGTGGCTTCTCAAGCGAGTCTCTTTCTACCGACCCAATTGATCAGCTGCTCGAGCCCAATAAGTTCGGCTCCCTTCCAAAGATCTCTGCTGAGGGTATTCGCCCGCTTGATGCCTATGCACGGCGGCCAAACCCTGCAGCGCTGACACAGGCGCGGATTGCTATTTTAATCAATGGTATCGGGCTTAACTCCGACATGACGCTCAAGGCCATTGAGGATCTCCCTGCTGACATCTCTTTGGGGCTTTCTCCATATGGTGATGACATCAACAGCTGGATGAAATCCGCCCGCCTTTCCGGGCATGAAGTGCTTCTTCAAGCTCCAATGGAGCCGTTCGATTATCCTGACAACGATGCTGGCCCGCAAAGCCTGCTGACCAATCTGGACAGGAAGCAGAACGAGGAGCGCCTCTCCTGGGTTCTTGGACAGACCAGCAATTATGTTGGGCTTGTCAACTTCATGGGCGACCGCTTCACCTCTAACGAGACCCGTATGAGTGAGTTCCTCAGCAAGGTTCGTGATCGTGGCCTGATGTATGTTGATGACGGTTCGTCTCCCCGCTCCAGAGCAAGCGAGGTTGCCGGGACGCAGAAGGTGCCATTTGTGCAGGCCGATCTGGTTCTGGACCAGAACCTGAGCGCCGAAGCCATTGGTACACAGTTGCTGGAACTGGAAACAATTGCTCGTCAACGCGGCATTGCCGTCGCAACTGCGACTGCTTTCCCTGTTACGTTGAATGCGTTGGAAGCGTGGTCGCAGCGGCTAGAGGAGCGCGGTCTTTCTCTCGTTCCAATCAGCTCTGCCATCAATTCCACACGCTAGAGCCTGTCGCATTTATGGAACGTCACGCATGATGCTTCAGCTCTTTACTTTGCACGTATTCCTATCTGAGAACCGAAGCCACGTTTCTGGAATATACTCTTAACTCTCTTTATTGGACCAGACATGACCGATTACAGTGCCCTTCCCTTCCGTCCTTGCGTTGGCATCATGCTTATCAATCGGGATGGGCTTGTCTGGGCTGGCAAACGCTATGGCGACAAGCAGCCTATTCCTGAAGAGTTTGCCTGGCAGATGCCGCAGGGTGGTCTGGACAAGGGTGAAGACCCGTTGGAAGCCGCGAAGCGTGAGCTTTATGAAGAGACTTCTGTGAAGTCCATCACGCTGTTGGCTGAAGCGCCTGACTGGTTTTCATACGATTTTCCTGAGGAAATTCAACGCCAAGTGCGTAAGGCTAAGTATCGTGGCCAAACACAGCGCTGGTTTGCATTCCGCTTTGATGGCGATGACAGCGAAATCAATATCCTGACTCCACCTGATGGACATGCTCAGGAGTTTTGCGAGTGGCGCTGGGAAAAGGCCGAGAACCTTGCTGGTCTCGTGATCCCGTTCAAGCATCAGGTCTATCTTGATGTGGTTGAGGCTTTCTCTGAGTTCACAACTTGACGCTGCTTTGAGGAGCGATACAGAATAATCTCACCGTTCTGGGAATTTCCTAGCTGAACGTAAGAGATCGACATCTGTTTGGCGCCTTCATTTTGAGTGCGCTCAGCAACTCACGTGAAGAACTTTCTTCGAGCTTCTTGTTCAATAGCATGGCGGAGTTGCAGGTCCGCCAGTTTTGCCATTGCGGCTTTCCAGTCTGACGTACCTTCTGCTTTTTGAACAACAAGCCGCTGAGCATCTATCTCTTTCTTCAATTCAATCTCGCGCGGCACAGCCCCGGCATCAGCCATGATCCTCATGCCTGCAGCTGTATCAAGAGAACCGGGCGCACGTGCTGGCAGTGGTTTGCCCTCTCCCTCAAGATTGTCCAGTTGCCCTTCTGCTTGTGCTTTCAGTATCTGACGCTCTGCGAGATTTTTAAAACTCATGATCTGTACTCATTTTCCTTTGAGATCACCTGAAAATCTGTAGGCTAGGAATAAGACAGGATGCAAAATTTGTCAATTTTATTGACAATATAGGAAATTAAGTTAAATAATTCAAATGCTTAAAAAACCAGAAACCAAGCCTGAAATGCTCTATGCTGGCATACAGATGACCCGCCCGTTGCTCCGTACCATCAGCAATCGGGTTGAGGCGGATCTAGAAGGAACCGATCTTACTGTTGGTCAGCGTGCTGTGCTGGAAGCTGCGCTTGCTTTGGAGCAGGCAACAGCGCCGCAACTGACTGATTTTCTACAGCTGAAGCGCCAGTTTGTGGCCAAGGTCCTCAAAGAATTGCTCGACAAGGGGCAAGTGGAACAAGTGAGTAATCCGCGACACAAGCGGTCCGTGTTCTATTGTTTGACACCATCAGGCAAAGCGCTGATTAAAAAAGTTCGCAAGGCCGAGATGAAACGGATAGAAGAGTTCGCGAAGGTATTTTCCGAGGAAGAGGTGGAAACCTATTATCGCATGCAATGCGTGTTGAATGACGCGTTGTCCAAGCGCTCTTAGGCTCTACCGGTTTAAAGATGCACTCCTGATTGCGATGTGCTGAGATTGGATTGAGATATGAGCAGGTTCTGGAGCCCGATTGTCCAAAAACTGGAGCCCTATACACCGGGTGAACAGCCGAAGCATCAGACCTTTATCAAACTGAATACCAATGAGAACCCATGGGGTCCCTCTCCGCGTGCATTGGAAGCGATTGCTGCTGCCACAGGCGATGCGCTGCGGTTGTATCCTGACCCGTCAGCCTCTGATCTCAGAGCAGGCATTGCATCCTCTCTTCAGCTGACCTCTGATCATATCTTTGCAGGTAATGGCAGTGATGAGGTGCTGGCGCATGCGTTCCATGCCTTCTTCAGTGGGAAAGAACCGATTCTCTTCCCGGAGATCACCTACGCCTTCTACCCAACCTATTGTAAGCTTTACTCGATTGAGTATCGTCTGGCTTCTCTCGACAGTGACTTCTGTATCAATCCGAGTGACTTTTCCGATGCTTGTGGTGGTGTCGTCATCGCAAATCCGAATGCGCCAACCGGGCTCGCTATGCCACTTGAGAATATCGAGGCAATCCTCAAGGCAAATCCGGATGTCGTGGTTCTTGTCGATGAGGCTTACATCGATTTTGGCGGGCAAAGTGCAGTTCAGCTGGTGCCGGACTATGACAACCTTCTGGTGGTGCAGACCTTTTCGAAGTCACGCAGCCTTGCTGGAATGCGTGTCGGGTTTGCGGTAGGGCAGCCGCACTTGATTGAGGGATTGCACAGGGTCAAGGACAGCTTCAACTCCTACCCGCTCGACAGGCTTTCGCTTGCAGGCGCGCTTGCTGCCTGGGAGGACACGGAATGGTTTGAGAAGACCCGAGACCAGATTGTTGCTGATAGAGAGAAGCTTACCGAGAACCTCCAGACACTCGGCTTTACGGTGTTGCCATCTTCAACGAACTTCATTTTCGCCTCTCATGCCCATGTGCCGGCGGAGCGGATACATGCAGACTTGAGAGAGCACGGCATTCTGGTTCGGTACTTTAAGAAAGAACGGATCAACGATTGGCTGCGTATTTCTATTGGAACCACTGAAGAATGCACCGCATTGGTGAAGGTGCTTCGGACAACGCTCTGAATAAATTTTGTTGTTTTACAGGGCATTAGGTTGTGGTGACCTGCTCGTGTCGTGGTCATGTCGGCTGTTTGTCGTGGTGTTTTATTTAAGAAGCTTCCAGATTGCTCCTAGTTGAAGAACAGGATTTTTCCGTGATTGTCAGAAAATTACGCATTGAAAAAGGGCTCTCTCAGGAACAGCTCGCACACATGGCAGGTATCAGCACTCGGACGCTGCAGCGCATTGAACGTGGCGCGAATGCAAGCCCCGAAACCCTGAAATGCATTGCTTTTGCTCTGGACACGGATTTTGGTGATCTCAGGAAGGAACAGGACATGCCCTCAGCATCCAATGGAATTTTACCCGAGCTTTCCGGCAAGGAGCAGGAAGCCATGGAGTATGTGCGGGATATACGAAGCTTTTACATGAACCTCATCCAGTACGCCGTTGTGATCACAGCTTTGGCGGTACTAAATCTGCTCACTTCTCCGGGTTATCTCTGGTTTCTGTGGGTGGCTTTTGGGTTTGGCATCGGCCTCGTTGCTCATGGTTTGAGTGTGTTTGAGGTTATCAATCCATTTGGAGGTGATTGGGAGAAGCACCAGATCAAGAAACGGTTGAGGCAGCGGCAGTAGCCGCTGTTATTCCAACATAGGCTCCCAGTTCTGCTCTTTCGCCAGAATACCGAGCAGGCACAGTTCAATTGCACTGGCCAGCGTATCCTCAAAGTTTGTCTTCAAATGAGCCAGTTCAGGATGTTCTAGCGCTGCCAGTGCATGTTTGCGTTCTGCCTTCATCGGCCAAAGCCCTGCAACAATTGTGAAAACGTACTGAACCGCAGCAAGAGCCCCTGCCTCACTGATGTGCGGTAGGGCAGCGCCCAGTATCTTTGCCATCTGGTGGTGGCGCTGCAGGAACTGTAGTTTGGCTTCGACAATGCGCTGCGTTGAGAGGTTGTGCTCCAGAATTGGGGAAAGCTGACTGACCAACAAGCACAGGCGCGGATGCGCGAAGCAAACCTTGGCCCAGAGCTTAGCAATGCTTGTCAGGTCTTGCTTGCTTTTCGGCTCACTCAGAGACTTCTTGAAGTCAGCGATCATAAGATCTGCCTCCTCCTGAAGCAATGCGACCAGAATTTGCTCTCGGCTTTCATAATATCGATAGAGGCTGGATTTTGCGAGACCAACCTCTCGTGCCACAGCGGAAAGGCTCGTGTTTTCAACACCTTCTCTATCCATCAGAATACGCGTTGACGTCAGGATCGTCTTCTCTCGTTCAGCAAAATGTTCTGCTGTACGTGCACGCTGATAAGCTTTTGATTTTTCTTTCATATTCTTAATCACTCTTCCGCATGACACATAAACGACCGCTGGTCGTTTATTGACTCTCGCAAACTCTCCAAATAAACTACCGCTGTTCTGTTATTTTGACAATCTCAGGAGAGATACTTTGCAACAACAGCCAAATAATAAAAACAGTCAAGACCTCGCAGGCAAAACGGCTGTGGTTACGGGCGGCAACATCGGCCTTGGCTTTCAATCCACATTGGAACTGGCAAGGCGCGGTGCGCATGTAGTGATTGCTTGTAGGTCCATCGAAAAGGGTGAGACTGCGATCGCACGTGTCCGCCAGAAGGTCAGCTCAGCTTCTCTGGAGGTGCTCCCTCTTGATCTGACAGACCGGAAGAGCATTCACCGGTTTGCAAAGGCTTTCACTACAAAGCATCAGCAGTTGGATATTCTGCTGAACAACGCAGGTGTCGTAAACCTAGAGCAACGAATGCACACCAAAGAAGGTTGGGAAATGCATATGGCAACCAACCATCTGGGTCACTTTTTACTGACCGGATTATTGTTTGAAACACTTGTTGCGACGCCTAATGCTCGTGTCGCAACCGTTTCCAGCGGCGGTTACAGAGCAGCAAAACTGGATCTTGAAGATTTGCATTCAGAAAAGCGACCTTATTCTCGCTTGGGGTTCTACGGTAATAGTAAGCTCGCAAATCTACTCTTCATGTTTGCATTGCAACGGCGTTTTGAAGCGGCAGGCTCTTCAGCCAAATCAGTATCTGCGCACCCTGGCCTGACAGCAACGGAACGTCAGCAGTCCATCGGGATGGGAGGGTGGCTGTCTCGGTTTATGGCACGGCCGGTTGAGTTTGGATGTCGCCCACAATTAGCCGCGGCAACGGCTCCAGATATTGCGGAATGCGCCTTTCTGGGACCACGCTTCGGGTTATGGGGCAACCCGAGTCCTGTGAAGCTTTCTGGCCCAGCGGTGGATGCAGAGCTTCAGGAAAAACTCTGGGCACTCTCTGAGAAGCTCACTGAGTTTCAGTATGTGAAGGCAGGCAACACTGCCTGATTGACAAGGCGCCTCAAAAAGAGGTGCCCTGACATCACTCTGCTTCATTGGAGTACAAAGCGCTGATTAACACACATGAGATGAAGAGGTTGGATAATTAAAACTTGTAGCCAAGTGCTTCGATATCTGGTTTGTAAGCCTGTTCTATAATTCCAGCCAATTTGGGAGAAAACCAATCATGATAAGGCTGAGGTTTAGAGACAAACCCATTTAAACAGTGTGCCACTTCTCTGGGTAATGCCTTGATATCTTCCAAGAAACTCTCAAATCGCAGAACATGGGTCTTTACGCACTGATCAGACTTTACCCAATCTAACTGCTGGCGCGGCAAAGTCCCCTTTTCTTTCAGTCTTTGATACCTAATCCTTTCTTTCACATTGTAGTCAAATGAACAAAGGTAGCGCTGGCGCAGTATATTCAGATCCCCCAATAATGACGTATCGCGTTTCACCTCTTTACCCAACAGTCGATCCTTTACCCTACGACGCACTGCCGTCCGCACGAACTTATGCATTGAAACAGCCTGATCCCATGGATTGCGGACAACGCAAAATGCTTCATAGTCCTGTATCTCTCTTTCAAGAAAATTTTTATGGACCTGGAGTTTTCTGAGAGAGATATGCGTCGAACACCCAAAGTGCTCTACGCCTCCGAGCAAACCTTGGTTTTCTTTAAAGCGTTCTGTAATATAGCGACCTCCTGTTTTGGGTATATGTATAAAGAGGAGCTTGTGTTTATTCAGAAATATACAGGGCATCCACACCTACCAACCAATCTATTTAGGTGCAGAATAAATAAATTGACCTCGTGGCACAGCCTTCAAATTTCCCTTAAACTTTCAAAGGGACAATTAGTGCTGATTGTACGTACCTCTAGTGATTTGAGCTAAGTGCCACGACCTTACGAGGTGCCCTGTTCGCATTCAGCTTTGACCACATCACTTTGCTCATCCACCAACAATACTGACTTGTGCTTCTCGAAATCGGTGGTGGAGACAAGTTGGGCTAGGGCCCAGACTGCGGTGGCGCGGACGGTTTCGTCTTCGTCTCGCAGGTGGTTCAGTACATGGGGGATGAGCTTCTCTTCTGCGCTGTTGCCTGCTGCGATGAGGCAGTTGCGGATGAAGCGGTTGCGGCCAATCCGTTTTACCGGAGAACCGGAAAAGAACTTGCGGAAGGTTGGATCGTCCATTTGCAGCAGTTCTGCAAGGGCAGGTTCCATCAGGTCTTCGCGGGCTTGCAATTTGGCTTCGCTGGCAGACTGAGCAAACTTATTCCACGGGCAAACAGAGAGGCAGTCATCACAGCCATAGATGCGGTTGCCTATTGGCTTGCGGAATTCCAGTGGGATCGGACCATGGTGCTCGATGGTCAGATAAGAGATGCACCGGTTGGCATCCACTTGATACGGCGCTGGAAAGGCCTCAGTCGGGCAAACTGTGAGGCAGCGTTTGCAGTTGCCACAATGGTCGACTTCAGGCTCATCCAGCGGCAGATCCAAGGTTGAGAAGATCGCCCCAAGGAAGAACCAGGATCCAAGCTCTCTGGACACCAGATTGGAGTGTTTGCCTTGCCAGCCGAGCCCAGCGGAATGAGCCAGAGGTTTTTCCATTACCGGAGCTGTGTCCACAAACACCTTTACATCCCCACCTCCTTTGGAAACCAACAGGCTGGCCAGCTCTTTCATTTTGCCTTTGACAAGGTCGTGATAATCGCGGTTGCGGGCATAGACTGAAATGTGCGCTTTATCTGGCTTGTCGCGCATTTCCATCGGGTCGATGTCTGGCCCATAATTCATCGCCAGCATGACAACAGAGCGGGCTTCCGGCCACAACTCTAACGGACTTGAACGCCGGACTTCGGTTTCCGGCATCCATTCCATTGTGGCGTGATAACCCTGCTCAATGAAGTGATGCAGACGCTCTGGCGCAAGTGGGATTGCATCCGCTGTGGTGATGCGGATGTCATCGAACCCGACTGCACGTGCGCGTTTGATCAGGTCCGCCTTGACGCGTGCAGCTTGTTTCTCCGTCAACTGAGTGTCTGAATGAGGCTTTAGAAGTCCAGATCCGCGTAGGTCTTTGCCGCTGGCATGCCGAGCATTTTGTCCGCCAAAATTGGGCGGAAGCTCGGACGAGATTTCATCCGCGCGTACCAGCTCTTCACGTTTTCGTCCTCGGACCATGGAACTTCACCAAGATAGTCTGCACAGGAGAGAAGACTTGCTGCGGCCAGATCAGCGAATGTGAGCCGATCACCAGCCAGCCACTTACGTGTCGCAGCAAGGTATCCGATGTAGCGCAAGTGGTTCAGCATATTGACCCGTGCAATCCGAAGAATGCTTGAGTCTGGCTGTCCGCCACCCTGGCTATCCGGCATCTCCTGTTTGTAAATGCGTTCTTGCACGATGTAGCCAATAACCTCACCGAGGAATTTTTGCAAAAACCAAGAGACGAGACGACGCGTTTCTGCACGTGCTTCAGGGTGATCCGGCAACAGGCGGCTGTTAGGAATCGCATAGCCGCGAGTTTCGTCCAAGTATTCCATGATAACCATGGGCCCGCACACAGCAGGGCCATCATTTTCCTTCAGAACGGGAAGCGTTCCTGCTGGGTTCATCATGAGGAAGTCGTGACGACGTGCCCAAGGGTACTCCGTCTGACATTCAAACGGAATTCCATATTCTCCGAGCGCTAAGCGTGCGAAGCGCGATTCAGGAGAGAAAGGATGATGATAGAGCTTGAGCATTGTTCTGATTTATGAGCAAACCTGTAACCAAAAGGTTGCTATAGAAACGTAATTTGTCTCAAAAGAGTCTTGAGACGGTAAACCATACGAAAACACGGGGACAACCTCACCAATGACATCTGGGGAAAATTCGTGGAGACCATCGTTTAATGACAACTGAAAGTATCGTCGGCGCATTGCTGCTCGGCATCATTGAAGGCCTGACTGAATTCATCCCAGTTTCCTCCACAGGGCATCTGCTGCTGATCGGGCATTTTATCGGGTTTAAAAGTGAAGGTCGCGCCTTTGAGGTGATGATCCAGCTTGGAGCTATTGCAGCTATCCTGACCGTCTATTTCACACGGCTCACAAGAATTGCAGTTGCACTGCCAACAAGTGCAAAAGCTCGGCATTTCACACTAGGCGTTCTGCTTGCTTTTCTGCCTGCTGCAGCGATTGGCGCGCTGGCCTACGATTTCATCAAAGCGGTTTTGTTTGAAACTCCCGCTCTGGTCTGCGTAACGCTGATTTTCGGTGGCATCATCATGCTGCTGGTTGATAAAATGCCTTTGCAAGCACGCTATACCAACGTGGAAGACTACCCACTTTCGCTTTACATCAAGATTGGCTTTGCACAGTGCATGGCTATGATCCCCGGCGTATCTCGTAGTGGCACTACTATTGTCGCTTCCTTGCTGATGGGCACGGACAAGCGGTCTGCAGCGGAGTTTTCATTCTTCCTCGCAATGCCAACCATGGTTGGTGCGTTTGTTTTTGACTTTCTGAAGAACAAGGATGCCTTGGGGCAGGATGACTGGACCCTGATTATCATCGGGCTCGTCTCTTCCTTCATTGCCGGTTTCTTCGTTGTGCGCAGCTTGTTGGATTATGTTTCCAGGCACGGCTTCGCGTTGTTCGGCTGGTGGCGCATCATTGTAGGCGGGCTTGGACTGTTGGGTCTCATCCTCACTCAGAGCTAACCGCAGCTACAAATCATCTTCAAAGCGTCGCAAACATGCGGCGCTTTTTTATTTCAGGTCAGAAGCCGGGGTATGTTTGAAGCTGTACCCATTGTTCAACCATTCCTGAAACCTGTTCTGGGTGTCGGGATCGCTGAGCTCGTAATGAGTAACCAGTCCAGATTTTGGAATGTCCTGATCTTTACGCAGCAGGGCCATGTCCAGTGTTTGACAGTTGGTGTGATAAAGCTCGACGGATCCTTTGTCTGTCTTTTGAAGATAGGCGGTATGAGAGATGTGGCCCGTTTTATCATCAACAAAATTGAGAACGCCGGACTCTTCAACTTTGGTGTGGTCGAACTCTTTTTCGACTGTTGCGGGAGATACGCCCATCAACTCAGGATATCCTTCCGGGTAGCCATTTACCTTGTTCTCCCCCATCAGGCTCGATCGCAAAAACTCTGGCAGGTTGCCCTCTATGACACCAACTTTCATTGCCGCGTTGTAGCAAACCTGCGGGCGCCAGCTTTCTTTCTTTTTGTCATAGTCAGCAGTGATGCTACCCTGAAGCTTTTCATCACCCATACGTTTGCTTTCAGGCTTGCTTGCTTCCGCTGAATCCAGCCAGTCCATCTCTTTACGGAGCTTTTGAAGGGCTTTGTTGCCTGACTTCAACGCCTTGTTGACATCATCAATGTTGCGGGCCTGAACGCATGCTTCTGCGTGGGAGAGCTCCTTGTTTACATCCTCACAAGCTGATGTGAACTTGCTAAGCTTTTTGGCATTGGCCTTACTGAAATAAGCACGCTTCACAAACTCGGCATTACGGTTTGCATGCTCGTTGTATTCTTCTCGTAGACCGCCAACTTCATCTGATAGTTCAGAAAGCGTTCTTTCTGCATCATGAATAAGTTCTGAGTGTTCCGAAACGCACGTTTGCAAGAAAGAGATGGAAGAGATAACAGCTTTCTCATTCTTGTCATGGATCGCAGCCAGAGCCGCTTTGAGAGTTGATTGAGTTGCTTTATCACATTTTTTGAAAGGTGAGCTCAATGCCTTGTAATTTCTCAGAATATCACTTTTGGCGTTCAGTTCAGAAATAGAATGCTCTAGCTGAGAAAAGTCTGCAGGCAAGGCGGCTTCAGCTGATGCTTCGCCTGCCTCTGCGCCTTCTGCACCACCTGCATCGATACGCAGGAGTTTAAACATATCCTCTGTCCATTGATGCTCTTCTGGGGTCAAGTCGGTCAGCGGCATGGTTTCATTCCAGTTTTGAAGGCTCTACTGCTAAGGAAACTACGTATTATCGAACAATATGCGCTAGTCTGATGAAGGTGGGACGGCTTTTAGAGCTGGTGGTGAACATATGCTTATGCAGCATCCGTGAGCTTAGATTAAAATTGAATAAGCCACTCCATTGAGGTTTCTACTGAGCACTTCACAGTCGTTTCAGGCATTAAAAAACCCCGCTGGAAGCGGGGCTTTGTGTCTTGGCATATACTTGATTACTATGACTTCGAGGGCCTTTTCGCGTCGTACTGTCCATGCGGGCGGAACTTATCAAGATACGTCGGCAGAATTGCTTCCATGGAATGCGGCTCGATGCCGAGTCCCTCAAACGTGCGCTTTTCCGACTGCGCTTCCTTGCTCACCACATTATCACTCTTCAGCAGATTAACCTGATCGACTGTCAACATTGGCTTTGGCAGCATCTGCATGAACTTTGCCTGAATACGGGCGATCAGGAACGGCAAAGTAACCAGCATGCGTTTGCGGTGGATCACTTGCATCATTAACTGCAAACATTCTTTGAAGGTCGCAACCTGAGGTCCGCCCAGCTCGTAAATCTTGCCAGCTTCAGCCTTGCTTTCGATGGCATTTGCAATAGCGAGCGCAACATCACCCACGTAAACAGGCTGGAACTTAGTGTGACCGCCGCCGATCAGAGGCAACATTGGAAAGAGCTGCGCCATGCTGCCGAAGCGGTTGAAGAAGTCATCTTCTGGACCGAAAACGATGGAAGGACGAAAGATGACTGCATCTGGCATTGCATCCAAAACGGCTTTTTCACCAGCTGCTTTTGTTCTTGCATAAACAGCCGGGCTGTTTTCGTCTGCACCAATTGCAGAAATATGTATCAGTTTCTCAATGCCCTGCTCTTTACAGACCTCAGCTACAGTTGCCGGGCCTTTTGCCTGGACACTGTCAAACTTCTGAGCGCCACTCTCATAGAGTATACCCACAAGGTTGATGACTGCGCAGGCACCTTCTACAGCGCGCTCGACAGATTTTTTGTTTCGCACACTCGCAGCAACAGGCATGATCTGCCCCACAGCCCCCAGCGGCTGCAAATGCTCTGCCAGATCAGGATGACGCACAGCGGCGCGGACGCTGTATCCGCGCTCTGCTAATATCCTGATGACGTGACGACCAATAAATCCTGACCCGCCAAAAACGGTTATAAGTTTCCCGTTAAGCGCTTGCGCCATTTTCATCCACCTTTGCCAAAATTTTGCAGGTACGCGTATTAGCGCGCATAACCCTCAAAAAAGCTATAATTCATGGGATGTTAATACGCTCAAGGATTTGGGATGTGAAGGCACTCTGTGGAGAAATTAAAACTCTTTGCAAATGTGCGATTGACAATCTTAGCCCGGATCACTAGAACCCAGCCTCACAGAGCGGCGCTGCCAAGCAGCAACCCTCTGAAAGAAAAAGATGATATGCCCAGATGGCGGAATTGGTAGACGCGCTAGCTTCAGGTGCTAGTGCCCGAAAGGGCGTGGAGGTTCGAGTCCTCTTCTGGGCACCATCTTTTCTTCACAAAGCTCTCCCTAAAAATTACAGAGTAACTTGACCGTTTGGTGTAGAAGAGACAAAACACGTCTCATGTACCAAATCGCGCTTATTCTTCGAGAGCAACAATGACAATCAGATATCACAAGAACGATCTTCCAGACCTTTCCAACTATGCTTCAGCTGAGGCCGTTGCAGTAGACTCTGAAACTCTAGGTCTGAATCCGCACCGGGATCGGTTGTGCGTTGTGCAGCTTTCCTCCGGCGACGGCTCTGCTGACGTGGTGCAGATTGAACGCGGCCAGTTGGTTGCTCCTAATTTGCAAGCGCTGTTTGAAGACGAAAGCAAGCCAAAGATTTTTCACTTTGCCCGCTTTGATGTTGCCATATTGAAAGAGTATCTGGACATTTCCGTTTCTCCGGTCTGGTGCACAAAAATCGCTTCCAAGCTCGTGCGCACTTACACAGATCGCCACGGACTGAAAGATCTTTGCCGCGAGTTGATAGGTGTTGACCTTTCCAAGCAGCAGCAGAGCTCTGATTGGGCTGCTGAAAAGCTGACCGATGCACAGTTGGCCTATGCTGCATCAGATGTTTTGCACCTTCATAAGCTTAAAGAACGCCTTGAATTTATGCTGGAACGTGAAGAGCGCACTGAGATTGCACAGAAGTGCTTTGAATTTCTGCCAACACGCGCGCAGCTTGACCTTGCAGGATGGCCTGAGAACGATATTTTCGCACATTCTTAAGCGAAACTCGAGTTTTCTACCAGTATTTGCGGTTTAATGGGCTTCAGCATTTGTAATTTGTTGAAGCCCCCCCATTTAGGCAGCTAGTGTGTACTTACCGCTTCCTTTCGGGTTCTTACCTGAAAATTTGCGTATCAACGGAAGCGGTTTGTGCCTGTAAGATACTGGTTACTCCTTGAGAGTGAGACCGGAAAATGGCAACCGGACAGCGGTCCCCATCTGTATCGCGTCCAGAATGTTCCAGGACTATGAATGACAACAATGGAAAACATGCCCAAAGAGTTTGCGAGTGAAGCGCAAACACGGCTTGAAAAAGCGCGCAAATCAGCGCGTCGACATTCCATTCTCGTTCGCATTCTCCGATTTGCTCTTCCTGCTGGCGGATTACTGATCGCCGCTGGTGTGATTGGCATGATCGTTTTCCAGAACATTCTTGCTGGCTTGAGCATCGGAGACATCAGTCTGACAACCGAAGGACTGGTCATGTCCAACCCACATCTGTCGGGAAATGATGGTGATCGTTCATACAACGTTCAGGCGGATCGGGCTATTCAGCGTATCACAAACCCGCAAGTGATTGATTTAGAGAATATTGTGGCCGAAATCACAATAGCTCCCGGGGAAACTGTTAGTATCACCTCTCGAAATGGGACGTTTGATACAGAGATGGAAACCCTGAATCTCACTAATGGGACTACGGTTGCGTACAGCAAAGGTTATTCCGCAGAATTTGAGTATCTCGATATCGATATGAAGACAGGTACAATCCAGACCAACGATACAGTTGATGTCATGTCAGATGGTGGCTATATCGATGCTGGATCTATGGAATTTGATCAGAAAAACAATGTTTTGAATTTTCGCCGGGGCGTCAAAATGAAGCTTCTGCCCTGGGCACTGGAGAACGGTCAATGATTAACCGGATGAGAATATTCTCTCTATCTTGTCTTATGGCATTCGGGCTGGCTGGAATGGCCCACGCACAAACGTTCTCCGATTCATTTGCCGGATTTGGTTCTAACAATAAAGAACCTATTGAGATTGAAGCGACTAACCTTCAGGTTCGTGACAAAGACAAAAGCGCTATCTTCAGTGGCAACGTTGTTGTTACCCAAGGTGAAACCAAGCTGGAAACCCAGCGGTTGATCGTGTTTTATGCAGGCTCCATGGCCAATGGCACAGCGGATGGCCAAGCCGTCCAACAGTCCATTTCCCGTCTTGAAGCAAAAGGTAAGGTTCTGATTTCCTCTAAGGATCAGGTCGCAACCGGTGACGATGCCAGTTTTGATATGGACAAACAGGTTGTTGTGATGACCGGCAAGCGCGTTGTTCTCAGCCAGGGACCGAACGTGATTGTTGGCAAGCGCCTTGTGATCAACCTGGAGACAGGCAAAGCAAATCTGGATTCCAGCGAAACTGGCGGTAACACTGGTCGTGTGCGGATGCTTTTGCAGCCGAACAGCCTTGAAAATAAGAACTAAAGCAAAATAGGCCACGCTCTTGAGTGCACACCCAATTGATCCTCAGATCCCAACGCACCAGCCAGAAGGCATCAAGTACGCTGACCCATCAGAGGCGGTGCTGGAAGTTGATGGCATCGGCAAGAGTTACGGACGTCGTCAGGTTGTCAAACATGTCAGCTTGAATGTACGCCGTGGCGAAGCTGTGGGGCTGCTGGGTCCAAACGGAGCTGGTAAAACAACCTGCTTTTACATGATCACCGGTCTTATTCGTCCGGACCATGGTTCAATTCGTCTCGACAACTTCGATATGACACAGCTGCCAATGTATCGCCGCGCGCGTTTGGGTGTTGGCTATCTGCCGCAGGAAGCCTCGATTTTCCGTGGGCTTTCTGTTGAAGACAACATTCGTGCTGTGCTGGAAGTGGTGGAGCCGAACAAGAAGCGCCGTGAAGAAGATCTCGACTCGCTCCTGACCGAGTTTGGTGTCACGCACCTGCGTAAATCGCCAAGTATCGCACTCAGTGGTGGTGAGCGCCGCCGTGTGGAGATTGCTCGGGCTTTGGCAACTCGCCCGTCCTTTATGCTGCTTGATGAGCCGTTTGCGGGTATTGACCCGATCGCGGTGGGCGACATTCAGCAGCTCGTACGTCATTTGACCCAGCGTGGAATCGGCGTGCTGATTACAGACCACAACGTTCGCGAAACGCTTGGACTGATTGACCGCGCTTATATTATCGCGGCAGGTGAAGTTCTAACCGAAGGCAAGCCACATCAGATCGTTGCCGATCCAGATGTAAGGCGTTTGTATCTCGGGGAACAGTTCACTCTTTGATTTCCAACCTATGCCGAATTGCGTAGAAGAGTGTTGCAGGCTAGCTTGCAGCACTTGGAGGACGAAACAACTCTATGGCAATCGGTCCAAAATTAGAATTCAGGCAAAGCCAACAGCTTGTCATGACGCCGCAATTGATGCAGGCGATCAAGCTGTTGCAGCTGTCGAATGTGGACCTGATTGCCCATGTTAATAGTGAGTTGGAAAGCAATCCTTTTCTAGAGCGAGACGATAGCCCTGATGGTGCTGGACCAGCTGTAGAAACTTCTCACTCTGAAAATACTCCAGAAGCTGACAGTAGTCCTGCAGAGATGCAGGAAGGGGATTGGCTCAATAACGAGTTGGAGACAACTCCGGAAGCAATTTCGAGCAATCTGGATTCTGAACTCTCCAATGTTTTTCCTGATGATAATGGCGAGCACCAATCGGTTGATCCAGTTCAGCAGAAGGCGGATAACTGGCAGGCACCAAGCCACAGCACCTCATCAGGAGCCTCAGACTACAACCTTGAAGCGTTTGTCGCCGCAGAAATCTCCTTGAGTGAACACCTTCAAGAACAACTCGGTTTTGTGCTTACAAATCCTGCCGATGTTCTGGTCGCTCATCAACTCATCGATTGTATTGATGAAAATGGCTATCTGCGCATTGATGGCGCCGAGATGTCTGAACGCCTCGGAGTTTCAGGGCAAGACCTGGAGCGGGTTATTCTTACTTTGCAGGGGCTTGATCCGGTTGGTGTGTTTGCACGTGATTTGTCTGAGTGCCTAAAACTGCAACTCAAAGAGAAAGACCGCTACGACCCTGCCATGCAGGCGCTGGTCGAGAATATTGAGTTGCTGGCCTTACATGACCTCGTAAAGCTCAAACGTATTTGCAAAGTGGATGATGAAGACCTCAAGGACATGATCCTTGAGATCAAGGAGCTTAATCCGAAGCCTGGCGCTGCTTTCAATACGGAAATTACGCAACCGATTGTGCCAGATGCGTTTGTTCGGCCTGCTTCAGATGGTGGCTGGACCGTTGAGCTCAACACAGAGAGCCTGCCAAAGGTTTTGGTTAGCCAGAGCTACTATTCAGAGATTTCTCAGGGCTCTAAGAACGATAAGGAACTGGCTTACTTCACCGATAGTCTGCAGACCGCAAACTGGCTGGTCAAAAGCCTTGATCAGCGGGCGCGGACAATCCTGAAGGTGTCCTCTGAAATTGTTCGTCAACAAGACGGTTTTCTCACTTATGGTGTCCAGCATCTTCGACCAATGAACCTGCGCGTTGTGGCAGACGCCATTGGCATGCATGAATCCACCGTCAGTCGTGTGACATCCAATAAATATATCGCCACACCACGCGGTATTTTCGAGCTGAAATACTTTTTTTCTGCTGCAATCGCCTCTTCTGAGGGCGGTGAATCGCACTCAGCGGAATCAGTACGCTATCGGGTAAAGCAACTTATTGACGCTGAAGATCCGAAGAAGATTCTTTCAGATGACGCTCTTGTGAAAATTTTGAAAGACGACGGTGTGGATATAGCGCGACGAACTGTAGCTAAGTATCGGGAAGCATTAAAGATTCCGAGCTCAGTTCAGCGTCGGAGAGAAAAGAAAAGCCTGACCTAACCCACTGATATTTCTCATGGTTTCAATGAGACATAATAGGGTCTCGATCGGTTAATAACCTCTATAGGATGTTTTTCTGTTCTCATAGATTTTTCTAAGAACTCGAAAACAGTAGCACTTTAAACTTAGCTGGTCCAAACTACATGTGTTGAAGGGTTCTTTGCTCTTTGGCTGAAGAACCTGTCAGCGAATAAGTCGACACAACATAAGAGGTTCCCATGACAATTAGAATTTCGGGGAGGAACGTGGACATTGGTGACGCAACCAGGACACACGTTGAAGACCGGATTTCCGATGCACTGGATAAATATTTCCCAGGAGCATACACGGGTCATGTGACAATCGCTCGCGAAGGCTCAGGCTTCCGATCCGACTGCACAGTCCACCTCAGCACGGGAGTCGTGCTTCAGGTTTCAGGCGACAGTCAGGATCCGCGACAAAGTTTCGACAAAGCAGCCGAACGCATTGAGAAAAGGCTAAGGCGCTACAACAGAAAGTTAAACGACCACCACACAAATGGCCTCCCTGCAGAGTGGGAAACGTACGGTGCAACATCGTATGTTCTTGCTGATCCTGAGCAGGAAGAAGAGGTACCCGCCGACTACAACCCACTTGTGGTTGCAGAAACCGAAGCGAAAGTGAAAACACTGACTGTCGGAATGGCAGTTATGGAGCTAGATTTAAGTGAAGCTCCCGTTGTAGTGTTCCGCAACGCTGGTAATGGTGAGGTAAATGTCGTATTCCGTCGTCACGATGGAAACGTTGGCTGGATTGATCCAAATCTTGCTAACGGGGCTGCTCCTAACTGATAATCATGGTCATCGCGACCCTGTACAAAGCCGGTTTTTACCGGCTTTGTATTTTGCATGGACACGGATCAAGGAATGGATCTGAACGAACTTCTTCGTCCTGAGGCTGTCATTGCCAACCTCAAGGCAAACAGCAAGAAACAAGCCCTGCAGGAACTTGCAGAACGGGCCTCTGAGATTTGCGGAGAAACTGAGCGCGATATCTTTGATACGCTGCTGCAACGCGAACGTCTCGGCTCTACAGGTGTCGGAAACGGCATTGCAATTCCGCATGGAAAAATCGTGGACCTTGACGGGTTGCACGGCCTGTTTGCGCGTCTGGACAAACCGATTGAGTTCGACAGCTTGGATGACCAGCCTGTTGATCTGATCTTTGTTTTACTCGCGCCAGAAGGCGCTGGGGCGGACCACTTGAAAGCTCTGGCACGCGTTGCCCGGCTTCTGAGGGATTCTGATGTTGCTAGCAAGCTGCGCGCAACAACAGACGCTGCTGCAATCTATTCTATTCTGACCCACCCACAGGCTTCGCCTAACGCAGCCTGAGGCACGTCAGCTCAAAAATAAAAAAGCCTGGATCGGACGCATTCCGATCCAGGCTTTTTCTTTGCCTAATTCACTGGGTTCGAAGAGCATTTCTATGCCTTGAAATGCTAATCTTCTCTTTCACTCGCTCTTGGAGTTTCCAAGAATTGGTTTAATGGACGCTCAGAGCTTCCAGATCGTTCTCAATTGCGTTTGCAATTGCTGCGTTGCGTGTGTCAGTCAGAACCAGCGGAGTTCCGTCAGCCGCCAAAAGAGCCCATGCAGGGAGGTCTGCATCCTGCAGCTCCGCATCAGGGAACATCTTCTTCAGGTCATTTGGAGAAACGCGCCTAACATAGGCGACTTCACCAGCTCCGAGTTCTTCAAAATTTTCGTACGGGTCGTCGGCCAGCACAGAAGGGGCGCGTGTCATCGCCTTCTCCTTGAGAGTTGTTAGAGCAGGCCGCGTATGTTCACGCTTCAAACTCTAAGTCTTTATTGTCGCGCGCATCCTTTCCCGAAAACCGGGTTTCCGTTTTCCGGAGATACGCTTCAATATTCAGATCAGCGCGAAGAAAGGATTGCTCCTTAAATTCAGTCCCCCGCCGAGATTTCAATCCGGCGAACGATACGCTCTGGCTCAGGACGAGCAAGATCAATAGACAACAGACCATCTCGCAGGTCTGCCCCTAAAATCTCAATGCCTTCGGCCAACACAAATGCGCGTTGGAACTGTCGTGCAGCTATACCCCTGTGTAGGTATTGGCGAGTTTTGTCTTCTTGTTGGCGACCACGGATTACCAGTTGGCTTTCCTCAACAGAAACATCTAGTTGGTCGCGTGTGAAGCCAGCAACCGCAAGCGTGATGCGGATGACTTCACCTTTTTCTTCGGTGGCGGCGAGGCGTTCAATATTGTAGGGCGGGTAGCCATCATTGGCTGCCTTGCTCACCCTATCCAATACGCGCTCAATATCATCGAACCCCAACATAAATGGGCTCGAAAACGCAGATACTCGCGTCATAATCCAAGTCCTTCTTCAAGCGACCCAGCTCCAGACCCTCATTAGGCATCCGGTGTGAGGGCATCTCGCCCTCGGTCTTTCCTCTGGAATATGGCGGTTAGCGGCGAAGGTTTCAAGTTAACTTAATGATACTCAATTAATTCTCCCGGATCGCAGCGGTATTCTCAGGCCCTAAGACAAGCTTGGGTGGTAACCCCGCAGGAATTTCAACAGTGCAGCTTTGAGCCTTTAGTCTGTTGGGTCGTTCGGCTTCCTTCCTCTGCTGCCATGTCGGGAATGACGGGTTTACCTTCCCCTTAAGAAATCGTAGCGTTTGCCTTTGGAGAGGCTTGCTTCAAGGAGGAGTGAAAGGAATGGATATTGCTGAGATAGATAATTCACGAGCTGCTTTGATGGTGAAGGCCTACCCATTCGTACTGATTGCTATCAGCCTGCTCATTAATCTGTTCGTCTTCGGCATTAAACCACTTATCGTCGCCCTTCCCTCTCCAGAAGCAATCGACGCCTTGATCATTGCTGCGGTTCTATTTCTTGGCAATCACACCTGGCTGATGACTGTCACAGAGCTGACGCGCGCCAAGTATGACCTGGCAACAACGCCGGAAGAATGGGAGCAGAAAGGTGGACGTCCGTCTTCCATTGCTCAGGATGCACGTGATGCGTTGGAACGTCGTCACAATGCTCACCGCAACACCACCGAGAACATGGTCTACTTTGCGCTGTTAGGAACTGTTGTGGCTGTCGTTTCACCTGTGGCTCTTATGGTGCAGGTTTGGGTGGTTGGGTTTGCCGTTGCCCGGCTTGGTTACACTTACAGTTATCTGTCAGCCCGAACCGGCCTACGAGGCGTGTTTATGAGCCTGAGCTTGCTCAGTCTTTACGGGATGGCCAGCTACCTTGTTATGGCAATGTTTGCTTAATCCTCGTCGTACAAACAGAAAAGCCGGGGCAATGCCCCGACTTCTGCTTTTCACAGGTCACCGGGAGCGAAAACGGTAGCCTGTGATTTTTGATGTCTCACAGCCTCACCAGCTCGCGAGTGCATCAAATTTTTCAAGCTGATCCTGCTTAATCTGGCCTTCATCATCGCGGCCAAGGAAGATTTTCAGGTAGCTGTTGCCATCTGCATTCAGGAAATTGATGGACACAGCCAACTTGGAGAAAAATGGGCGCTTCAAGAAGATGATGGAATGGCACGCATCTGCCTTGATGTGGCCGGAGAAGCCGCCTTCTGTCTGCTTGAGGTTATAGAAGCCGCGTGCATAGCTACCTTCTGGGAACGGACCTTTCACTTCAAAGATCATGTCTCCGGTATTTGCAATGCTCGTAACATTGCCCCAAGCAGGGATGGCTTTGATCACTTCGTCAAAGCGTTCGCCTGAATGTTCACGCCACATTTCTTCTGGCAAGCAACGGATTGTGTCAGCCATTGAAAGATTATGGTCCTTAGCAATGCTCTCCAGAATTCCTGCTGGATTTTCTGCAAGCTTCTGTTTCAGCTCTGTGATTTGTGCGTTCATGCTGCCTCTTCTTGATAGGTTTTGGTTTCTGGCTGCAAGCTTGCGGAGTGCAGCTTAAATGCAGCCTTGAGATAAGTGAGAAGGGTTTGGTGCCAAAAGCGCCCTGCTGTGGTGAGGGAGATGATCTCCTCACCTGCGATTAAGCCGGTACGCTGCCAATTGCTCAAAAGTGGATCTATAGAGTTGCGAAAGCCGCCAGCGCCAGGTTCGGTACGCTCCAAACGCCCTAAGTCGAGGCGCATCTCTTCTATTCCAGCAGCCAGGAAATTGAGGGGAGAAGACAATGGGTCGGTCCTGTGCAAACGCGACAATGGCTTCTCCCCCTCCTCCAGGCACCGCATGTAGTCCACGATTCCTCCATGGATGCCGTAGGAATATCCGTTGATGTTGCCGCCCGCTCCCGAGCCGAATGCAAGGCAGTCCGCGCCGGACTTGATCAATGTGTTGTAAAGATTGCGCTCGCGGGTCTGTCGGCCCCAATGACTGGAAGAGATCTGTTTCCAACCTTGGCGGTGCATGTACTCTAAACCCTCACCGTACATGGCTCCCTGTTGCGGCAAGGGCGCTGCTGGGTCGCAGGCCCCCTTATCAATCGCTTTTGAGAGAGGACTGCCAGGAAAGACTGCGAGTGTGTATAGATCAACGCCGTCCAAACCCAAATCGACAACAGTTCGCAAGTCATCGCGCCAAACCTCTTCGGTTTGATAAGGCAGGCCTAGTATCAGGTCACAGACGATTGCTGCACGGTTGCGGTCTCTCAGGCCTTCAAAAAAGCGGATTGCTTCTGATCCGCTCGCCTTACGGCCCTGTCGCTTGCGGACTTTGGTGTTGAAGGACTGAACTCCGGTTGAAAAGCGGTTTGCACCCGCATCCAGACAGGCATCTATCTTGTCATCATCAAAGTGGAAGATGCGCCCCTCAACTGTAATCTCACAATCGGCTGAGAGAGGATAAAGCTCTCGGATACGACGGATCACTCTTGCGAGGTCTTTCGCATGTAGGGCTGTCGGAGTGCCTCCACCGAAATAAACGGCGTTGATTGGTGAACTTTGAGAAGCTTGGGAAGATGCCTCCAACTCAAGTTCCTTGATTAAGGCATCAGCATATGGGGCTGAGTGTTCTTCATGCCATTTGTTACGGTAGAACCCGCAGAACAGACAGTGATTGGCGCAAAACGGGACATGCAAATACATGACGGCCATGCCTAACCGTTTAGATTGCTGAATTTCCTGCCAAACAAGCTGGTGTTCTTCTTCCAACACAGCCTCACCAGCAGAGCCGGGCATATGCGCGCCTCGTCGCTGAAACGCGTAACGGAGAGGATCATCTGTTTCCTGAGCAAAGAACTGTTCCAGCGCTGCTTTCATCGGTCAACCTGCATTATGAAATTGGTTGGCTCGCAGTGCGCTGGCTAAATATGAGTATTTACATCAAGTTTTGTTTTTGAGAAGAGAAGTTCGCTCACGTGCGATAAAATGGCACAGGTTTTCGACTGCATCTATGTGTACCACACGAAAAAGGCCCAGCGGATGCCGGGCCTTTTGACAATTATATCTGAGCAGCGTTTAAGCTGTTTCGAGTGCGCCTTCCAGCTCGATACGTTTGCCGGATTTGGTGTCAAACGTATGCAGCTTTTCTGGCTTTGCTGTCACTTTCAGGATCTGGCCTGGTTCGAAGTGCAGCTTACCAGGAGCACGAACAACAACGTCAACACTGCCTTCACCGATGGTGCCGTGAACGTAGCTCTCAGCGCCCACAGGCTCAACAACATGCACAGTCAGTGCAGTATGCAGTCCGGTGTCGAACTTCTCACTCAGTTCTTCAATGACCAGATCTTCCGGACGAACGCCGAGGATCAGGTCAGACAGGTCTGTGTTCAGCTTCACGTCAACGTTTGCCCCATTGTCGAGTTTCCACTCATTGCCGCTCTTTGCCAGAGGCAGCAGGTTCATCGCAGGAGAGCCGATGAAGGTCGCAACGAATGTAGACGCTGGCTTTTCGTAAACATCAATCGGAGAGCCGATCTGCTCGACAACACCGCCGCTGAGAACGACCAGGCGATCTGCCAGTGTCATTGCTTCCAGCTGGTCGTGGGTCACGTACAGGCTAGTGGTGCCGAGTTCTTTCTGAAGCTTCTTGATCTCCATGCGCATCTGCACACGCAGCTTTGCATCAAGGTTGGACAGAGGCTCATCGAACAGGAACGCGGCAGGTTCGCGAACAATCGCGCGACCCATTGCAACACGCTGGCGCTGACCACCGGAAAGCTGACGTGGCCTACGATCAAGGAAATCTCCGATCTCCAGAATTTCAGCCGCTTTGCGAACGCGCTTTTCGATCTCATCCTTAGGGATGCTGCGGTTTTTCAGGCCATACGCGAGGTTACCGTAAACGGTCATGTGCGGATAGAGCGCATAGTTCTGGAACACCATTGCGATGTCACGATCAGCGGGCTCTACATTGTTGACCAGGCGGTCCCCGATGAACAGCTCACCATCTGTGATGGTTTCCAGACCTGCCACCATGCGCAGCAGAGTGGACTTACCGCAACCAGAAGGGCCGACGAGAACAATGAACTCACCATCCTTAATGTCGATGGAGATGCCTTTTACCGCTTCTACGTTGCCTGCGTAGATTTTGCGAAGGGTATTAAGTTGAATGCCTGCCATTTTTATTTCTCGCTTTCCACGAGCCCTTTAACAAACCAAGACTGGAAGATCACCACGATGAGAACAGGTGGAAGCATTGCAAGTACTGCAAGCGCCATTGCCTGGTTCGTATCCGGGATCTGCGCACCAATCCACACCTGCAGAATCTGCTTCATACCACGCACCAGCGTGAAGAGGCTTTCATCTGTGGTGATGAGTGTTGGCCAGAGGTATTGGTTCCAACCAAACACGAACATGATGATGAAGATTGCAGCAATCATGGTCTTGGAGAGTGGAACAAGAATGTCGATGAAGAACTTCAGCGGTCCTGCACCATCGATACGCGCAGCTTCAACCAGCTCATCCGGAACGGACTTAAAGAACTGGCGGAAGTAGAAAGTGCCTGTTGCAGACGCAATCAATGGGATGATCAGGCCTGAATAGGTGTTCGCCATACCGAGGCCCTGCACAATCTCGTAGGAAGGCAGAATGCGCACTTCCAGAGGTAGCAGCAGGGTGGAGAAGATGATCCAGAAGAAGAACGTTCCAAGCGGGAAACGGAAATACACGATTGCGTAAGCCGCCAGCATGGAAATGATGATCTTACCGAAGGCAAAGCCGAGGCCGAGAACCAAAGAGTTCCACAGCATGGTCAGACCAGTCACGGACTTGGTGAAACCGCCTGCTTCAGTCAACACCTGCTTATAAGTGTCAACGAAATGGCCGCCTGGAGAGAGTTGAAGGCCATCTTTGTAAATGGACACCGCATCATGACTGGAGGTCATGAGTGCGTAGACTACTGGCACCAGCATAAAGAGGGCGCCGAGAACGAGGATCACGTGATCCCAAAACTGTGAGCGTTTCATCTATCCCTCCTTAACTGTAGTGCACGCGACGTTCGATCATGCGGAACTGAACCACAGTGAGAGCGAACACGAGTATCATCAAGATCACAGACTGTGCTGAGGACCCACCAAGGTCGTTTCCGCGGAAGCCATCGAGGAACACCTTGTAAACGAGTGTTACAGGGTTGTTGCCTGGCTCACCCTTAAGCACCAGATCGATAATACCGAATGTATCAAAGAGCGCGTAAGTGATGTTGATGATCAGCAGGAAGAAGCTGGTTGGAGCCAGCAGTGGGAAAGTCACAGTCCAGAAGCGACGTGAAGAAGATCTACAATCAACCGCAGCTGCTTCCTGAACGGATTTTGGAACACTCTGGAGGCCAGAGAGGAAGAAAATGAAGTTGATCGGAATTTGCTTCCAAACCGCAATCACGGTCATAGCAAATGCAGTATCAAAATAGTTCACACCGATCTGCATGTTCCAGCCGAGGGCGTGGGCAAGATCGTTGAGTGGGCCAATGTGCTGGTCAAACAGCATCACGCCTACAAGGCCTGCGACGGGAGGGGCGATCGCATAAACCCACATGAGCAGAGTGCGGTATGTGGAGGCGCCTTTGATAACGTTATCTGCTTTGACTGCCAGCAAAAGAGCAATGCTGAGAGAAAAGAATGTCACCGCAGCTGAGAAGATCAGCGTGAACCATGCGGTTCTGCTGTATTCGCTCGCGGAAACAACGTCTTTAAAGTTATCTAGGCCAACAAAGGTGGAGCCGAAGCCAAACGGGTCTTCAAGATAGAAAGACGCCCTGATTGCTTCAGCGGCTGGCCACAGAAAGAAGACGCCAACAATGGCCAACTGCGGAAGCAGCAGCATGTATGGCATCAATGGATGTGAGAATTGAACTCGTTTCATGGACTGGCCTGGTCGCTGTTTTCGTTGTGGTGGCCGGTTGCTTAGCAAGCCTGACCGCTTGTTCAGAAAAGCTCACTGCGCTCTTTGACGCATGGGAACATTCTATTTCCAAAACAACCTGAGACCGGAGACACTTAAAAGCGTCTCCGGTCTTAGCGAAAGTCTCAATGCTAAGTCTTAGTTAGACGTCTTAGCAAAGCGAGCCAGAAGCTTATTAGCTTCGTCTTCGATGGTCTGGAATGCATCGTCTACGGATTTATCACCGGAGAAGATTTTACCGTATTCACGGTTCATCACGTCACGCACCTGAACGTAGAAGCCCATGCGGTAACCTTTGGTATTGTCACCACCCGGCAGTGTCAGCTGTTTGATGCCAACTTCCGCAGCTGGTACGCGGTCGTAGTAACCATCCTTAGTTGCCAGCTCATATGCAGCGTTGGTGATTGGCACATAACCAGTTTCCTGGTGCCAGTAGTACTGCATGTCTGCGGAAGTCAGGAAGGAGTAGAAGTTCGCTACACAGTCGTTTTCTGCTTTTGGCTTACCGGACATTGCGAAGAGTGCAGCGCCACCGATGAAGGTGTTGGTGCCTGTTTCGCTAACAGAAGCCCAATGAGGCAGGTAGGTTGCGGAGAATTTGAAGTCTGTGGATTTGGTCAGGCCACCGAAGGAACCTGAAGAACCGAGCCACATTGCAGCGGAACCGTCCTGGAATACCTTCTGGTTGTCACCCCAGCCAGTGCCGTAATAACCGAACAGCTCAGCGTCGAGCCAGCCCTTAACCTTTGTGAAGTGCATTTTGATCGCATCGTTGTTCACAAGGATCTTGGTGCCTTTAGCGCCGTCGTAACCGTTGTTGTTGGTTGCGAATGGCAGGTTGTGGCGGGACATGAAGTTTTCGGTGAAGATCCATGGCAGGTGTGACTGTGCCAAAGGAATATAACCAGCAGCTTTCAGCTTAGGAGCGATCGCTTCGAACTCTTCCCAAGTCTTAGGAGCTTCAACGCCTGCTTTCGCCAGTGCTTCTACGTTGTAGTAGAGGATTGGGGTAGAGGAGTTGAACGGCATACCGATCATTTTGCCAGCTGCGTCAGCGTAGAAGTAACGAACACCAGCAATGTAATCTTCGATGTTGAATTCAACACCAGCGTCTTTCAGAAGGTCTTCAGCTGGAACAACTGCGCCTTTTGCACCGATGATGGTAGCGGAACCTGCATCAAATACCTGAAGAATGTTTGGCTGTTCGCCAGCACGGAATGCCGCAATACCAGCAGTCAAGGTTTCTTCGTAGTTACCTTTATAGACTGGGGTCAGCTGACACGCGTCCTGAGACGCATTGTATTTGGTGGAGATTTCGTTGACAACTTCACCCAGACGGCCGCCCATTGCGTGCCACCAGTTGATTTCTGTCGCAGCGAAAGATGCTGTTGAAGACATTGCGAGTGCTGCAAAGGTTGCGACACCAGTTGCTTTACGAAGAGTCATTTTTGTTGCCCCCAGTGGGAAAGTTGAAAAAATCTAACATGCGAAGCGGAGTTAACACCTGATCCATCGCAGTGACGATCCATCCCCTACGCCTCATCTGCGATATCACTTAGGTGTTTCACACTAGGATGACAGTTTCTTGAAGTTTCGATGAATTGCAATTGGATCTTCGTTTTTTTTCATAATTATCATGAGATTGTCATGTTTCGAAAAAGCGAAACCGATCTGAGGCAACTGTTTTTTATGCAACATTTTCTGCCATTCAGCATGGGTGAAGTGTCTAAAATTGGAAGTTTCGTTTCGAAAAAATTCGATACGAAAGATTTCGAATGTTGAGCATTATGCAAAGATTTGTCGGCTAATCACTTGATATAAAGGAGAAATACCTAGACGGCGAATAAAATCTATTTTTGCACCTTGCACGTTTCTGCGGATGAGCTGTCTTAATGTTTTAAGGCGCAGTTTTTCGAATGCGAAAGGCACTCCAACTTATCCACAGGCGCACTGTGTGCAACTCGCCGAATGCAACTTCTAATGCAAAAGTTTGCATACTCGAAAAGATGAAATGTATTCGTTTCAATCAAATAGAGTCATCTAATCGGGTTTTGTGACAGCACTGAGGGCGCGAAACTTATGCTCCACGCCCTCAAGTTGAACTCCTTCAAACTGAAGATATGCCCCAGACTAGTTGGAGGGGATCAACACTGCATCGACCACATGGATTATTCCGTTATCTGCAGGAATATCGGCGCTGATCACGTTCGCCTTATCGACTGTCACACCTGACGATGTTTTTGAGACGGAAAGTGTCTTGTCTCCAGTGCCTTTGATTGTCTTTACATGGATTGTCCGACCTGGCAGGTCAGTGGACGCGAGCTTTCGTGGCAGAACGTGATAGCTTAAGACCGCGATCAATTGATCCTTATTCTCAGGCTTCAGCAACATTTCTACTGTTCCATCCGGAAGAGCAGCAAACGCTTCATCGGTTGGAGCAAAGACAGTCAGGTTTTCACCGTCCGCTAACGTGCCGTCTAAACCAGCGGCCTGAGCTACAGCGATAAGGGTGTTAAACTGCCCTGCCCCTTGAGCTACCTCTACAATAGTTCCAGCATTAGCACTTACTGATCCAGCAAGAACAAGCGAGCTTACAAAAGATATCATAGATAAACGCATAGAACCCTCCACTTCCCAGAGATGTAAATCGGGGAATTACATAAGTTTTGGCTGCGACATCCTGCCGCGCACAAGTTCTTATACTGACCGGGATTGAAGGCAGATCACTCTGATCTGAATTTTATTTTGTTTCCTCGAATGCACGCAATGCTTCATCTCGTGATTTTTTGAGATCAACGATTGGCAGCGGATACGTTTTTCCCAGCACAACACCTGCATCCTGTAGGATGTCTTTAGGAGCTTCCCATGGTTTGTAGAGATATTTGTCCGGCAATTCTTTGAGTTCCGGGAGAAAACAGCGGGTGTAATCGCCATGGCCATCAAACTTCTCGCCCTGTAGGACGGGATTGAAGATACGGAAATATGGGGCTGCATCAGCTCCACAGCCAGCAATCCATTGCCAGCTTGCACAGTTGTTGGCGAGGTCTGCATCCACCAGGCAATCCCAAAACCATGCTTCGCCTGAGCGCCAATCCAGCAGCAGATTCTTTACAAGGAACGAGCCAACGACCATCCGCAGGCGGTTATGCATATAACCAGTTTGCCACAACTCCCGCATACCTGCATCGACAATCGGAATGCCTGTCTGCCCCTTTTGCCAAGCCAGCAAACGTTGATCATCAGAGACCCACGGAAAGCTGTCGAATTTGGTGTTGAGATTGATTTGAGGAAGCGTTGGGTTATGGAACAACAGGGAGTAAGAGAATTCGCGCCAGCCCAACTCACTCCGAAAATGGTCAATGTCGCGTGTCTCTTCGTACATGTTGAGCGCCGACCAGATTTGGTTGGGTGAAATCTCACCAAAGTGCAAGTGCGGAGAAAGTCGCGAAGTGTGCGTGAGAGCGGGAAAGTTTCGGCCTTCCTTGTAATTGGAGATACCGTTGTCGAGAAACGCATAAAGCCTGTTTTGCGCCGCTTTCTCTCCGTGCCTCCAACAATTGCTTACTTGCGCTGACCATGGACGGTTGTCGATCAGTTTCAGCTCATCAACAGACAGAGCGCCATTGGCAGTCACTTTATGCAGTTGCATTGACTTAGGAACAGGCAAGGGCTTACGTGGCTCGGAAGCCTGCAGACAGCCCTTGCGATAAAACGGGGTGAAGACCTTATAAGGGTCGCCATCTGGCTTCGACACCTGCCATGGTTCCCACAGGAGCGAGCCGTTGAAGCTCTTTGCAGTTATACTGGCGTCTTCCAGCTCTGACTTCAAATGGGCATCATGCTCAATGCGCCATGGTTCATAGCATCTGTTCCAGAAGACACCCGTCCCTCCTGTCTCCTGAAGAAGGTTTTTGATGACCACAGCCGGGTCACCCCGCATTATCAACAGCTGCCCTTTCAAGCTTTTATTGAGTGCTTTTAAAGAATGGTACAGCCAGTTCTGCGCCGCCCCGCCATGTTCGCGCGCGCCTTTTTCACCGTCATTCAGGATGTAGAGTGGAATAACCGCGCCCGCCTCGCAAGCTGCAGTCAGGGCAGGATTATCGCTCAAACGAAGATCTTGACGGAACCAATGGATAACGACGGGTGCAGTCATCGACAGCCTCTGCTCAAAATAAACAGTTACGGCAGATGTATAGCAATTTCCTTGCGTATCAATGGCAATAGAGCTTCAATTCTCACAGTGTCCAAAACATCAGTATCGCTGAAGTTGGCAGTAATCTAACGGAGGAGTTTGAGGTGGACTTGAAGCAAGAGATCGAGCAATGGGATGGTAAAAGCAAACAGGCTATCCTAGCGACTTTCAATCACCACCATGAAAGCGCTGGTTTTCTTAGTGCTTTGACAAGCTTGCTTTCTCACAAAAGCACAGAGCGCGGATCCAGTTGGTTGCTCAAACACCATTTTGACAACGACGGGCCCCCTCTAACCAAAGCACATGAAACTGAGATCCGAGCTTCCCTCCCCCAGCTAGATCACTGGGAGGCAAAGCTCCATATTCTTCAGATCTTACCTCACCTGTCTATTCCAACCGTTGGAGAAGAGACACTTGAGGCCTTTCTCAACGAGGGCATCAAAGCGAAGAAAAATCTTGTGCGTGCATGGAGTTATTACGGATTGGCTCTGTTTGCTGCACAGTTCCCCCAAAAGCGTGACGGCATAGCCATTCTACTGAAAGAACGGTCAGAAGCAGAAACAGGAGGCTCAGTGCGCGTGCGGATACACAAAGCTTTGCGGATGCTGGAGACTATAGAACCAGCTCAGTGACATTGATAAACTATTGTATTTGTTGGGAAATGTCAGACACTTTTGGCAAAATGTCTTTGGTGGAGCCTAGGAGGATCGAACTCCTGACCTCTTCGCTGCCAGCGAAGCGCTCTCCCAGCTGAGCTAAGGCCCCATACCATGCAGCATTTAAAACGGGCTTGGGTTGCCCTGCTGCGTAGTCTTTAAGGAAGGTATACATTTCTCGCGAAATGCCAGACACTTTTGGCAAAATGTCTTTGGTGGAGCCTAGGAGGATCGAACTCCTGACCTCTTCGCTGCCAGCGAAGCGCTCTCCCAGCTGAGCTAAGGCCCCATCATTTCTTCCTTAGGCACTGAAACTTCAATGAAGTTCGTGTGCCGATGGAGGCGGAACATAGATGGGCCGCCCCCACATTTCAAGAGAATACTCTCTTAACAGCCTGCAGTTTCACAAACTGTGGAAATTTTAGACTTCGTCGTCGTCGCGAGCCACAACGATGCCTGGTACGGAAGAGTCTTCGTCATCTTCATCGTCCAGGAATACATCGGAGTCATCACCACTGATGTCATCGCTGATATTTTCATCTTCCAGCTCAGGAATGTCTTCACCAGATGCTTCAGCGTCTGCTTCTTCCAGAGAAACCAGTTCTGCATCGTCTTTGACCAATGCTTCCTTAGCTTCTTCTTTCTGAACAGCTTTTACAGCCTTGGCTGTTTTTGCTGTCATGCCCAGATCAAACATGTCGCCACACTTAGGACAGATGATCGGGTCACGTTTCAAATCGTAGTATTTAGCGCCACACGCCGCGCACAAGCGCTTGGTTCCGAGTTCCGGTCTTGCCACGGTTCTCACCTTTGTTTGTATCTCGTTGACGGCCCCCTTAGCCTCAGGTTGGCCATCATGTCAAAGATAAATCTTAGAAATCTACCCGAAGTCGTACATTCACTGCTTAAATTTCGCAATAGTTCAATGCGCCCTAGGGTGACTGTCTTTTTCTTCCGTGTTAGGAGGAACTAGTTTTTTCAGTCTCGCAACCCCGGAAATGAACATGTCCCATAATTCGTCACCGCAAATTGTGACCGCTCACAGCGGCTCTCCGCTAAACGGTCAAATCAAAGTTCCAGGTGACAAGTCTATCTCCCATCGTTCTCTGATGTTTGGCGCCTTGGCGCTTGGCAAAACTACCATCTCTGGCCTTCTCGAATCAGAAGATGTGATTGGCACTGCAAATGCAATGAATGCCGTTGGTGCCAAGTGTGTTCGTCAGGAAGATGATACATGGACGGTTGAAGGTATTGGACTGGGTAGTCTCCTGGAGCCGGAAGCTCCAATTGACTTTGGAAACGCGGGTACAGGCGTACGTCTGGCAATGGGTATTTTTGCGAGCCACCCGATTGCCGTCACCATGACTGGCGATGCCTCGTTGTCTGGACGCCCAATGGACCGCGTCCTTAACCCGTTGCGTGAGATGGGTGTTCAGGTTGTTGCACGTAACGGCGACCGCCTGCCAGCTTCTATCCGCGGTAGCGACACTCCAATTCCAATCACCTATCGCGTGCCAATGGCATCTGCGCAGGTGAAATCCGCAGTGCTGCTGGCTGGTTTGAATACTGCTGGTACAACAACTGTTATCGAACCTGTTGCGACACGTGACCATACCGAGAAGATGCTGGTTGGTTTCGGCGCGGACCTGAAGGTTGAGGTGAACGAGAGCGGTGAGCGTATCATTACGCTGCAAGGCCAGCCGCAGCTACAGCCTCAGGACATTACGGTTCCTGGCGATCCATCTTCAGCTGCCTTCCCAATTGTTGCTGCTCTGATCACACCGGGTTCTGATGTCACCGTTGAAGGTGTGCTTTTGAATGAGCATCGCATTGGACTTATTACTAGTCTGCTTGAAATGGGCGCTGACATTACCATCTCGAATGAACGGGAAAGCGGCGGAGAAAAGATTGGCGACATTTGCGCCAAGTATTCACGATTAAAGGGTATTACGGTTCCAGCGGACCGAGCACCTTCCATGATTGATGAATATCCAATTCTTTCTGTTGCTGCTGCTTTTGCTCAAGGTGACACTGTCATGCTTGGTCTTGAAGAACTGCGTGTCAAAGAGTCAGACCGTCTGGCTGCTGTTGCACGTGGTTTGGAAGCAAACGGTATTCCGTGCGTTGAAAAACAGGACAGTCTGACTGTTACTGGTGGGGCAAACAATATTGGCGGTGGCACTGTTACAACACATCTGGATCACCGGATCGCAATGAGCTTCCTTATTCTGGGGCTCGCTGCACACAAACCGGTTCAGGTCGATGATGCAGCGCCAATCGCGACAAGCTTCCCAACCTTCCTCTCCATGTTTGGTGAGCTGGGTGGCAAGCTTGAAAATAAAAATGAGGAAGCTGCATGATTATTGCTCTGGATGGACCAGCGGCATCTGGCAAGGGAACGCTCGCACGCCAGCTCGCTGCGCATTTTGGACTCCGCCATCTGGATACTGGTTTGACGTATCGTGCTGTCGCCGCTGCGCTGCTTGCGCGCGGCCTGCCACTTGGTGATGAAAACGTTGCAATCTCTGTCGCCCAGAACCTTGATCTGGGGAATCTGGATCGCAATCAGCTCTCTTCCCACGAAATTGGTGAGGCAGCCTCTCGCATTGCGGTTCTTTCTGGCTTGCGCGAGGAACTGGTGAGCCTTCAGCGTGCATTTGCTGAGCAAGAGCCAGGTGCCGTTTTGGATGGCCGTGATATCGGGACTGTTGTGTGCCCGGACGCGACCGCGAAACTGTTCATTACGGCCTCTCCGACCGCCCGTGCAAAGCGCCGAACAGACGAGTTGAACGGCAAGGGAATTCCAGCAGATTTTAATGAAATCCTAGTGGATCTGGAGCGTCGCGACGAGCGCGATAGCACCAGAAAAGACTCTCCATTAAAACCCGCTGAAAATGCACACTTGCTTGATACGACAGAAATGGATATAGACTCCGCATTTCGTGCGGCTGTGGATATCGTCGAACGCGCCCGGAATTCAGCTGTTTCATAACAGCCTTCGGAGTTCGCGTTTGTTATATCAAGCGACTGTAACGATACCGAATTTGGACAAGAGTGACCGCTTTCGCCGGCCCACTTACTTGTAAGTGGTTGTTTTTCAACGCGAGTTGAAAACCGGAAGCCCTTGTCCTTTAGTGTTAACACAAACCCGCCGGCGAGCGCCATTCTTATGGCATCAGGAGATTTTATGGAAAATCAAAACTTTGCTGCTGAAGATTTTGCAGCTCTGTTGGAAGAATCCTTTGCGACTTCCGACCTTTTTGAAGGCACCGTTGTAAAAGGCATCGTTGTTGCTATCGAAAAAGACCTCGCAGTCATCGACGTAGGTCTTAAGGTTGAAGGTCGCGTTCCTATGAAGGAATTCGGCGCTAAAGGCCGTGACGGCGAAATGGCCGTTGGCGATGAAGTAGAAGTTTACCTTGAGCGCGTTGAAAACGCGATGGGTGAAGCTGTTCTGTCCCGCGACAAAGCACGCCGCGAAGAAAGCTGGGTTCGCCTTGAAGTTGCTTTCGAAGCTGGTGAAAAAGTTACTGGTCAGATCTTCAACCAGGTTAAAGGTGGCTTCACCGTTGATCTGGACGGCGCAGTAGCATTCCTGCCACGCTCTCAGGTAGACATCCGTCCAGTACGCGACGTTACTCCTCTGATGCACACTCCACAGCCTTTCCAGATCTTGAAAATGGACAAGCGCCGTGGTAACATCGTTGTATCCCGTCGTACTGTTCTGGAAGAAACACGCGCTGAACAGCGTTCTGAACTCGTTCAGAGCCTGGAAGAAGGTCAGACCGTTGAGGGTGTTGTTAAGAACATCACCGACTACGGTGCATTCGTTGACCTTGGTGGCATCGATGGCCTCCTGCACGTTACCGACATTGCATGGCGTCGTATCAACCACCCAAGCGAAGTTCTGACAATCGGTCAGACCGTGAAGGTGCAGATCGTTCGTGTGAACCAGGAAACACACCGCATCAGCCTCGGCATGAAGCAGCTGGAAACCGATCCATGGGATGGCATCGAAGCCAAATACCCACTGGATTCCAAGTTCTCCGGTCGTGTTACCAACATCACCGACTACGGTGCATTCGTAGAACTGGAGCCAGGCATCGAAGGCCTGATCCACGTCTCCGAAATGTCCTGGACCAAAAAGAACGTACACCCAGGCAAAATCGTTTCTACTTCCCAGGAAGTTGAAGTGGTTATCCTTGAAGTGGACGCTTCCAAACGCCGTATTTCCCTGGGCCTCAAGCAGACTCTGCAGAACCCATGGGATGCATTCGCACAGCAGTACCCACTTAACGCCACCGTAGAAGGTGAAGTTAAGAACAAGACCGAATTCGGTCTGTTCATCGGTCTTGAAGGCGATGTTGACGGCATGGTTCACCTGTCCGATCTGGACTGGAACCGTCCGGGCGAGCAGGTCATCGAAGAGTACAAGAAGGGCGACGTTGTTAAAGCAGTCGTTCTTGACGTTGACGTTGAGAAAGAGCGTATCTCTCTCGGCATCAAACAGCTCGACGCTGATCCGTTTGAATCCGCTGGCGATGTTGTTCGTAAGGGCGCAATCGTTAAGTGTGAAGTGACTGAAATCAAAGACGGTGGTCTCGACGTTAAACTCGTAGACGGCGACCTCTCTGCATTCATCCGTCGCGCTGACTTGTCCCGTGAACGTGGTGAGCAGGATCCTACCCGCTTCAACGTTGGCGATGTGATCGAAGCTCGTATCACTCAGTTCGACAAGAAGACCCGCCGCGTTGGTGTATCCATCAAGGCACTTGAAATCGCTGAAGAAAAAGAAGCGGTTGCACAGTACGGTTCTTCTGACGCTTCCTCTTCTCTCGGCGACATCCTCGCTGCAGCTATGAAGAAGCAGAACGACGACGAATAAGATCTAGCAATAGATTTTGCGAGAAAGCCCGCTCAAATGAGCGGGCTTTTTTGTTGCGTTGATGAGTGCGTTCATTTGCGTTGTTTCGCATTCTTTTGCGCGCTTATGTTTGAAAAGAGCTTTGGAACGTCCTGTTTCAGGGAGTTCTCCTCTCGGCAGAGTTAGCCCCTGATCTTCTTCAGGGAGCTCATCAGGAGTGCTCTCGGACCTTTTGGCATTGCGAGTACGATGCGCTTTGCTAAGGGCCGCAGGTTCTTGAGCCAGAGGCTGGCATAGAGCTGACCTTTGAAGGAGAGCGGGCTGACGGCATCAAAGACGCTGGCGACCTGTGAGGTCCATGTCATCTTGTAGCGCGAGGCTGGTTTCAGGAAATCGATCTTATCGATCCCAAGCGCAAAACACGCCTCGATGACGTCCATCTGGTGAAGTTTACCGGGACTGGATTGTTCGTAGTCCGGATTCCAATCGGCCATGTAAGCGGAATAGCAGCCTTCGAACAGGAAACCCCATTCGGTAGAGATTGGCAGATCACCATGCTTCAGCTCGAAAGCGATGAGTTCGCAGCCTTTGGCCGTGCCGTTGCTTAATGAGAGAAGGACGTTCTGCAAGCCATCACCTTCCAGAGCGCGTGATGAGTAGCCCATGGCTTCTACCCAGTTTTCACGCCCGTTTAAGGTTCGTAGAAGCAGGGTTTCAAGTTCCGGGTCTTCCTGCCGGACAACGCGATGTGTCAGGCCTGCGGATTTGTGCAGGCGATTGCGTTGATTGCGAATGGTTTTGCGGGAGCGGGCAGAGATGGACTTCAGATAGTCCTCAAAGCTATTCCACTGGTTCAGATCCAGCCATGGAGCGCCATCAGCCTCTCCGACCTCGGTAAAATGAGTGCTGGCGTACTCATAGAGTGCACCGCCCTCTCTGATCTGGCGGAGGTGGATGACATCTGCACCAGCCTTTTGAAGGTGTGGCTTCAGGTAATCCAATACGGCAGCAGGGTTATAGCCGGGTGTCAGCAGCATCTCTGAGTACTGCTGAAAAGGCTCTCCTAAACCAGTCAGCGCTTTCAGGGACTTTTGCTTTTCAATGCGCAGCGGCAGAACCGCGATCAGGCTTTGCTGGTCGTAGACAGCGAAGATTTTAGCTGATTGGACCGATGCAGGATTTTCAAGCATCGCCATGGTCCAGGCATAGCTTTGAAAGACCGGATTGCCTTTGGAAGCCTGCTCCAGCTGGTGCCATTGCTGCTGCAGTTCAGCTACCTCAACAGCAGACTGCAACACGCGCACAGACGGGTTTTGAAGTGCTTTTGTTGCAGAGCTCTGCTGCACAGAGGCGAGCTCGTTTGATGTGATAACATCTGCCTGCAACAAACTTCTCCCTTATCAATGCATAAAATGGCTTTAACTAAAGCAGTTTGCGTATCTTTGTCCGAAAATCGGCGTCTACTTTTCGGCGATATGCTTGAAATGACTGAATCTCGTGGCTCTCGCCCTAGAGCACGTTGCGTTCATTCGCACTCACACACCGTGCTCTAACTCCTGATATTTATACATAGTTATTTTCAACCAGTTAAAAGTAGAAGTATTTTATAGAAATCTGAGCATTTGAATTTCTCACATTTCTGTCAGGGACCTCAGTTCTAGAAATATTGTCTCCTCAGCATGGTTTCTCTCAGGGTGATGACAAATCGTCACTTGATTTATTGCCCAGCAGAAAATGGAATAGTCCTAATTTAATTCAGGAGGGTTTCATGAGTGATTTGAAAGTTGCGCTGATTGTTGCTGGTGGCAGTGGTATGGGTGCTGCTGCTGCACGTAAGCTGGCAGAGGACGGTTATAAAGTCGCCATCCTCTCTTCCTCTGGCAAAGGCGAGAAGCTGGCTGAGGAACTTGGTAGTGTCGGTGTGACTGGCTCCAACCTTGAAACTGCGGATCTCCAGCGTCTTGTTGATATTGCGATGGACAAGTGGGGCCGTATTGATACGGTTGTCAGCAGTGCTGGCCATGGGCCTAAAGGGCCGGTCCTTGAGCTCACCGATGAAGATTGGGCGAAAGGGATGGACTTCTATCTCATGAACGTGGTGCGTATCACCCGCATCGTTACCCCAATCATGGAAGCTCAGGGCAAAGGCAGCTTCGTCAATATTTCCACCTATGCCTTATTTGAACCTGAGGAGCTTTTCCCGACTTCCGGCGTGTTCAGAGCTGGCCTTGCTGCTTTTACCAAGTTGTTCGCAGACAAGTATGCTTCCTCAAACATTCGCATGAACAACGTGCTGCCGGGCTTTATTGACAGCTTGCCAGAGAAAGAAGAACGCCGCGATCGCATTCCAATGGGACGTTATGGCACCTCGCAGGAAGTGGCTGATCTGATTGCTTTTCTTGCCGGAGACACCTCCAGCTACATGACCGGACAAAATATCCGAATTGATGGCGGAATTACGCGCTCAATATAGGCTGGACAATTTTGCGAAGGCATCTGTCGCAATTTGCGGGATGCCATTCTCTCTCGATTAATCGGAGAGATCTTAAACCTATACGATCAGAAAGGGGCGGAGACGCCCCTTTTTTAACGCCACAACTCCTCCTCACCAGAAAGAAACAAAGCAGATTGTGTGATATGGAGCATTTACATGTGCTCAATTTTAATTAATGTGAATATTAATTCACTTTAATCAAAATAAACATAATAGATAAGCAATAGTAAATTGATGATAAGTTTTGATAACAACCTTTAATTTGCTATACACCACCTAAGATAGAGTCGTTTTTTGAAATTTTCTATTTCTGATTTCTATTTATCTTCAAGTAACATCTGTATATTACTTTACATGGCGAGCAAGAGAGTATCCCATTCTCTCAAACTCCACTGTGCTGTTTGTCTTGAAACATCGTTGAGGCCAATAACAAAAATAAGGTCCGGCAGCTTCAAGACTTCGGAATGCCCTAGCGGTCCGCCCGAAACCGCAGGGCTAACTGGAAACCCGTTTTACGCCGTCCTTGCAGCAATCGGCTTTGGGTTTCCAACAGCGCGCGGTGAACTATGCCCCTAGTTCTCGCGTCAAGAATTAAGATCACTGAACCTATCGGTTTTCAGAGCAATCGATAAAACAGTGGCCCAAAAAAGACGAAAAGTCCAACTGGCCCCATGGCCATACAGATCCCGTTCCGTTCTCAGCTCCCCCCCACCTCCTGATGAACGGAACGGATTTTTTATGCGATAAACATATGCTAGTTGCGACCATGCATTTATTTCGGGTATGACATTTCAAAAGGTGGCACTCCCCAGCCACGTCATTCAATCCGATAGGCAGCAAAAAACTAATGAAGAACTCTGCTAGCGAATGTCACGATATGACTCAGATCCGCGCAGAAATTGATCGTCTGGATTCCGAGCTGATTTCCCTGTTTGCAGAGCGCTGGACTTACATCACACGCGCCGCTGAAATCAAAAAACCAATTGGCCTGTCTGCCCGCATTGAAAGCCGGGTAGAGGAAGTTGCCAGCAACGTAAAAGCCCATGCCCGCGCGCATGGCCTGAATGCGCAGACCTATGAGACCATGTGGCGCGCACTGATGGAAAGTGCGATTGCGCACGAAGAAGACCTTATGGAAGCAGAGGAAAACGCAAAATAACATAGTATCGCCATTTTCTCTGGCATCTTAGTCGACTAGCATTACAACCAGAAATTTTCGGAGAATTAAGAGCCTACTTCCCCAAATTAACCGTTTGGCAGGGACAAAGCTTAATTTATGGTCGTGTTTTTACCGTCTGCAGAGAAAGAACACTTGGCTTATTCAAAAGCTTAGGTATTGTTTCCCTATAGTCGCTTAAATGAGTTTGACCGGGAAGACCCCATGAGTCTAGACAGTGACGTTCTTATTGATCGCAGACGCCTGAGACGTAAAGTTTCGTTCTGGCGCGTCGTTAGTTTTTTAGCACTTGCAGCTTTGCTGTTGTGGGGAGGCGCTGAGGCAACTGGCCTTGGTGAGCTTGCCCGTTCTGAAAAGCATATTGCTCGCATCGAAATCAACGGACCGATCACCTATGATCGCCGCCAGTTGGAGATGCTTGAAGCAATCGCAAAAGATGACACCGTGCAAGGCGTCATCGTCTCCATTAATTCTCCCGGTGGCACCACTTCCGGTGGTGAAGCGCTTTACAATGCGCTGCGCAAGATTGCTGAGAAGAAGCCTTTGACAGCGTCCATCACGACGCTTGGCGCTTCGGCTGCTTATCTTTCCGCAATTGCCAGTGATCACCTTGTTGCTCAATACACCTCTTTGACCGGATCTATCGGTGTTCTCTTCCAGTATGGCAATGCAAAAGGGTTGCTCGAGAAGATTGGCGTTGAAATGGATGCGATTAAAAGCGCACCATTGAAAGCTGAGCCAAACTTTTATGAGCCAGCCACGCCTGAAGTGAAGGAAACTTTGCAGGAGCTGATTGACGATACCTATATGTGGTTCGTTGGACTTGTTGCAGAACGCAGAGGCCTTTCTAAAGAGCGTGCACTTCAGCTGGCGAACGGTCAGGTTTATACCGGACACCAGGCAAAAGACCTTGAACTGATCGATGAGATTGGTGGCGAGCAGGCCGCGCATCAGTGGCTTATTGACGAAAAAGGACTTTCCAGTGATTTGGAAATAATCGACTGGAAACCAGAATCAGACGAGCGGTCACTCCCGTTCCCTGCAAATTTATTAGGCTTTTTGGGTAGTGAGAACCAGAATTTGGTCATCTCACTTCTCAAAACAGCAAAAAGTGTCGTAGATTCAAGCCTACCGCTTGACGGTCTCGTGTCTGTTTGGCAGGCTCCGGATGCGGCAACAGTCTCAGCACTTGGGGGGGCAAAGCATGATTAAATCGGAATTAGTACAGACTATTGCGGAGCGTAATCCGCATCTCTATCAACGCGATGTAGAGAATATCGTAAACGCCATTCTTGATGAAGTTACTGAAGCGCTGATGCGCGGTGACCGCGTCGAGCTGCGTGGCTTTGGTGCGTTCTCAGTGAAGAACCGCCCGGCACGCGTTGGACGCAATCCAAGAACTGGCCAAAAAGTTGAAGTTGGCGAAAAGTTCGTTCCGTTCTTCAAAACCGGCAAAGAAATGCGCGAACGACTGAACGACGGTACGGATCACGGCGAAGACGACTGATCCTGGAGTAGTAAATTGGCTCGTTTCCTTCGGAATTTGCTGCTTATACCTATAGCAGCTCTACTTGTAGTCCTTGCGGTTGCGAACCGGCATTCCACGCTGATTTCGCTTAACCCCTTTAACCCAGAGGATCCGATGTTGACGTTCAACATCCCGGTTTTCTGGTTGCTGTTTGGCGCTGTTGGACTGGGCGTGATGCTTGGCGGAGTGGCGACCTGGATGCGACAAGGACGGTTCCGTAAAGAGGCTCGTGTTCAAAAACGAGAAGCGAACCAACTTAAACATGAAGCGGATTCACTGCGTAAGGTGGCACAGGGTGACATTGCACCCGGCCTGCCTGCACCAGACCATAAAAAAGCAGCCTAACCGCTTTATTACTCTGCCCTGACGTTTAACACGGGGATTGCGAATGCGGATCATCACAGCTCAGGACATTGAGAGGGTGATGAGCTTTCGCGATCTTCTTGAGACGCTGAGACGTGCATTTCGTGTTGGTGTGGTGGCCCCTTCCCCGCACACACAAAGAATTGCACGTCCAACTGGCCTTGATGACGGCTCTCTCACCATCTCTTCTGCATGGCATGACTTTGCGGCTCAAAATACTATTGAGCGCGGGTTTATTGGCACGCGTCTGGAGAGTTATCTTCCCACATCACTGGAGCATGACGCACCTGCTGTTGCTGGTGTGTATCTTTTGCAGTCTGGCAAAACGGGGACGCCACTTGCGCTTCTGGATGGCAAAGCGCTGGTCAACTGGCGCACAGCCGCAACATCGGCGTTGGCCTCCTCGTATCTTTCGCGCGAAGACTCTTCCCGTTTGCTGATGGTGGGTGCTGGAAACCTTGCACCTTATCTGATTGATGCGCATGCTTCTGTTCGCCCTATCAAGGAGGTTCTGGTCTGGAACCGAAGCCCTGCCGCTGCTCAGCAGTTGGTGGAGCATATGCAGGGGCAACCCTTTAAGGTTTCAGCGACAGCGGATTTGGGCGGTGCAGTCAGAGGCGCGGATATTGTGTGCTGTGCGACGAGTACAAATACGCCGATCATTCAAGGGGAATGGCTACAAGAGGGAACGCATCTGGATCTGGTTGGCTCCATGCATGCTGATCAGCGTGAGTGCGATGATACCGTCATTTCTCAGGCACGGTTGTTTCTGGACAGCTATGACAACACTCCAACAACCGCCGGGGATCTCAAAGAGCCCCTCGCGGATGGCGTTTTGAGCCTGCAGGACATTGCTTCTGATCTGGCGGAGTTGTGTCAGGGAGATCGGGCAGGACGGCGCTTTTACGAGCAAATCACGCTTTTTAAATCAACGGGCACTGCTCTGGCAGACCTTGCAGTTGCCGGACACGTTTATCTGCGTGTTTAGCCGAGGGACTTAGTCCAACTCATCCATATCGTTCTTCTTTGGGGGCGTATAGCTTGGTAGATACCAGTCTCTTGCGATTGCACCACCACGTAAAATCATAGCTGCAGCAAAGCCCAAAGCAGCAGCGAGGTTGCTTTCTCCCGTTGCCATGAGCGTAGAGGTGTACGTGATCGCACCAGCAAGCGCAGCCGCAAGGTAGATCTCTCTTTGCAGCAATGCAGATGGCTGGCCAGCGATGATATCGCGCAGGATTCCACCAAATGTTGCCGTAGCAACACCCATGAGGACAGCAACCGCGGCAGTATCACCCAGTGAAATCGCTTTTGCAGCGCCCATTACCGAATAGGACGCGACACCAATCGCATCGAGCCAACGCAACGGGCGGCCCCATGCTTCGACCTTATGGGCGATGAACCACATGGCAATTGAGACGGCCACACAGACATACAGGTAGCTCTCGTCTTCGATCCAGAAGACCGGCACATCAAGCAGGGTGTCCCGCAGGGTGCCGCCACCGATACCTGTCAAAGAGCAAAAGAACAGAAAAGCGATAAAATCCTGACGCAGACGTGCAGCGACCAGCCCACCAGTCACAGCGAATACGGCCACGCCAAAAAAGTCCAGGTACTGCCAGATCTCAGAATGCATCTACGTCATGCCCGCAAAGTCATTGAATTCAAGTCTGCTGGTATTAGACAGCCATCTTAAAAAATCAACCGGAGAACTACACTACTTCATTTGTGAGATTTAAATAGCCTTAGATCCTGTGAAGCGTTTGGGGACAGCGCCGAGAAGTTCAACTCAGCCCTGCGTTTCTTGCAGAGCTTCGGGCAACATCGCAACAAAAAACGGAGACCAAATGCTGGCCTCCGTTTTGGAATTCTTTTGAGAAGCCCTCATTTGTGTGAGGGCTTTCTTTTTTAGGCTTCTTTGTCGATTGTGGAGCCTGGCTCTGCTGCTTTGTCGGCAACTGGAGCGATTTTTGGGCCGCCTTTGGACACGCCAACCATTGCAGGGCGCAGGACGCGCTCGCCGATGACGTAGCCAGCCTGAACAACCTGAACAACAGTGTTGTTTGGAACTTCTGTGTTCGGCACTTCAAACATCGCCTGATGGAAATGCGGGTTGAACTTATCGCCTTCAGGTGAAAGACGCTTCACACCGTGCTTTTCCAGATGGTTGAGCATTTCGCGCTCTACCATTTCAACGCCTTCAACCAGTGCCTTCAGGTTTTCGTCGTTTTCACGTGCGTCATCTGGCAATGCTTCGATTGCGCGGCCAAGGTTGTCATTGACCACCAGCATGTCACGCGCGAAGCCTGCGACTGCGTAGGCTTTAGCGTCTTTGACTTCTTTTTCAGTCCGACGGCGCAGGTTTTCCATTTCTGCCATGGTGCGCAGAGCGCGGTCCTTCAGGGCAGCGTTTTCTTCTCTCAGCGCCTCGATTGGATCTACTTCCGCAGCAACTTCTGCCTGCTCGGCTCCATTCGCAGTTTCGTCAACCACAGCTTCCGGATTTACCTGCTCTTCTGCCTGCGGAGTTTTATTTTGATCGCTCATCGTCATCCCGTCTCTTAAAACTTGCTCTCCGTTACAAAGAGCAAAGCACTGCAGGGCTGCCCAAAGGCGCCCGTACAAAAAACCTAGTCGGTCCTTATTTAGTCGTTGTTTGCCAAAAACAAAAGACCTCCGGCCACTTCCGTGACCGGAGATCCTCAGAATGCCCGATTTTACTCAGCATTTCGTTGCAGATACCCTCAAAATTAAGAGTACTGCTTGATCCAATCAGCAATTTTGCCCTTAGGCTGTGCGCCTACGAGGGTCGCAGCTGGCTGACCATCCTTGAACAGGATCATGGTTGGGATAGAACGAACGCCGTAATTCATTGCGCTCTGCTGGTTGCTGTCGATATCCAACTTAGCAACTTTGACCTGACCAGCCATTTCCTCAGAGATTTCTTCCAGGGACGGCGCAATCATTTTACAAGGACCACACCAGGTCGCCCAAAAATCTACGAGAACAGGGGTCGAGCTCTGAAGTACTTCAGCTTCGAAGTTACCGTCTTCAACATTCACAGTGGCCATTTTTGCCTCTTTTCATAGTGCAGGTTGAGTCGCCCCAACTGAGCAAACTCTGTTGCCCTGAAAGTAAGAACGCAAGTGCCGAGCGTCAAGCGAACGAATTCTCAACATTCGACTAGAATTTAAAAGATTTCATCAGTTCCACTGGTATTTCTACCAAATGAGGACCTGACGTATAGAGGAGCAGCGCTCTTATTCTCCGATCAGGATAAAGCTCAGAAAGCAATTTTCTATAAACAGCCAGCTGCGCAACATACGTTTCGGAGACATCGTGCACGCTCCTTGGAACGTAGGCATTTGTCTTGAAGTCGAGAATGATCACTTCTTTGTCATTGACCAGCAAACGGTCAATCAGACCGAAGATTTCAACCGGCTTGCCATCCTCACCCGTGAGCATGCCCTGTATTGGAACTTCGGCCCTGCCATTGGCGCTGAACAGTTCTGCAAACTCTGGGTTGCCCAGCGTACCCAACACATCATCCAGCAGACGTTCCTTGTTGTCCGCAAAGCGCTCCGGCAGGGAACTGGCAAGGAACCTTTCGGCAGATACCACGCGTTGTTCTTCGGACAGATCAGGCAGAAACTCCAGCAGGCGGTGAACAATGCGACCACGGACCAGCGGCCAGTCTTCTGGTTGGCGGGCTGCTTCCAGAGCATCTTTCGGGTCTTGTTGCTCGATGTTCTCTTTTGCTTCCATCTCCTCAAAGGCGGCAGATGGTTTTACGCGGCGGATACGCTCAGGCGTGCTGACGTTTGTTGAGACCCAGTCCGGCATAACAGCTTGTTTCCGGCTCTCAATCTTCTCAGATTGCGGCAGGATCGGTTCTGGCTTTTCTATGCCATTCTTGGTCCAGATCCACGCTGACACTTCGCCGTTGGCATCTGTCTGTTCGCGGGCTTCCTCAATCAAACCGTTGCGGGTGAGTGTGTACCAGCATTCATCATGCGGGCCACGCTTGGGTGACCAGCCACACACGACAAGACGATCCTTGGCACGGGTAAGAGCTACATAGAGCAGACGGCGATATTCTTCTTTCTGCTCTTCTGCCAGCAGTTCCAGCGCTTCTTCATGCCATTCAGTGCGCTGTGCTTTGTTGGGCAGCCAGACGAGAGCAGGTGCAGCCTGCGTATCCCCTGCCCGCTGTTTTTCAACCATCACCGGCGCATGCAGGCTGGAGACGGGCGCGTTGCAGCCGTCAGCGAGAATAACGTAGGGCGCTTCCAATCCCTTGGAGCCGTGGACTGTCATGATGCGGACCATGCCTTTGGCGGCGTTGAGCTCGCGTTTGATCTCAGTTGGCGCTTCGGCCAGCCACGCAAGGAAGCCTTCCATGCCGGGGGTGCCGCTCTTTTCATAGGTAAGCGTCAATGAAAGGAACTCATCAAGCACGTCATCCACTTCCGTACCAAGACGCTCACGGAACTTCTGGCGGTAGCCGTCGGTTCCCATGATCTTGGCGAAAAATTCGAAAGGTGGAACAAAGTCGGCGCGGTCACGCCAGACAACCAGCTGCTTGCGAATTTCCTGCCACTTCTCGCTGTTTTCAGACTTTCTCAGCAGCTCATGCCAGAGAGTCCCCGGTCTTGGAACACCCGGTGTTTCGTGGGCGATCTCAAAGAGGTCATCATCCAGCAAACCAAAGAGCGGGCTTTTGAGAACGCAGGCGAGAGAGAGGTCATCTTCCGGCAGCAGAATAAAGCGGCCCAGCGCGACAAGGTCTTTGACGGCGATGTGATCCGTCAGGACAAGACGGTCAGACCCCGCTGCGGGTACATCCAGACGTTTGAGCTCGCGGTTGAGCGCTTCCACAAACTGACCGCGTTTACGGACCAGTACCAAAACATCACCCGGGCCTGCGATTTTGCGTTGGTCCCAGTCCTTGATCTGCTCTGCAATGCGGGTGGCGAGGCGCAACATCGGGTTGCCTGTGCCGATTGCATCAATGGGCTGGGTCCAATCGTCTGGTTCCAGCGTTTCAACGGCCTCTTCCAGTGGCCAGATCTCAACACGTCCCGGATCGTTGTGACGAATGGCTTCGTGCACAGGCGCAACATTGTCCTGTGACAGGCCTTTGTAGGTTTCCGGTGTGTCAAACACCTTATCGACCGCACCCAGCACATCTGGTGTGGAGCGGAAGGAGAGGTTGAGCTCGATGCCTTCGAAGTTTTTCTTCGCTTCCTCTGCTCTGCGGGCGAAGAACTTGCGCATTTCGGCAAAGTAAGCTGGCACAGCCCCTTGGAAGGAGTAGATAGATTGCTTCTCATCCCCCACCGCAAAGATGGTGCGGACTTTCTCTCGTGCACTGTCACCAGCGAAGAATTCTTCTGCCAGAGCGCGGATCACCTCCCACTGGCGCGGGCTGGTGTCCTGTGCTTCATCAACAAGGATATGGTCGAGGCCTTGGTCCAGTTTGTACTGCACCCATTGGGCGGCTTCAGCTCGAGACAGGAGCTGCGCAGATTTTACCACCAGATCTTCGAAGTCGAGGTAGCCGCGACGGAGTTTTTCCGTCTCGTAATAACGCAAAACCGCATCGGAGAGGGTGAGGATCGCTTTTGTACCAGAAACCGTTATGACGGCATTCAGGTGCTGCAGAGCCTCCAACACACGCATTTGCTCGGCGAACAAGCGCTCAACAACTTCCGGAAAGGCTGTTTGGACCTTCTTCGTGGCGAGAGACTTGCGTGGGCTAAGGGTTCCGGTGAGGAAGATCTTCAACCATGCGATACGCCAGGCTTCATCGCTTTTGAGCGTGATGGCCTGATCCAGAGCAGCGGCACGGTCTTGATCTGTCTTGGAGCCGACGCGTAAGGCTTCTGCAAACGCTTTTACTTCGTCGTCACTGAGAGAAGAATTCCGTCGCAACGCAGATGCAAAGCCAGATATATCATCAGCCGGCATGACGGAGAAATCAGCATATAGCGCAGAAACAGCGCTTTCCAGGTCCCCATAAGGGGCGACCCAGCGATAGAATGCATCGCGGCGACTGATCAACTCAGACAGAGCTTTCTCAACGCCTGAATCCGGTAATAGCTCGATAAGCTGGGACAGAGCTGACCCGATGTCGGAGTCCGGCTCAATCTCTGCACTGTGCAGAACGCTGGCGCGGGCCTCATTGAGCAGCTCTTCCGCAAGGCGGTCATCCAGTACGGAGAAGTGGCCTGCAACATTCGCTTCCAGCGGGAACTGGTGCAGCAGCGCTTCACAGAACGCGTGGATGGTCTGGATCTTCAGACCGCCCGGCGTTTCCAGTGCTTTGGCGAAGAGGCGGCGGGCGTTTGCCAGCTGTTTTGTTGACGTCGGTCGGCCTTCGATGTCCTCGATCTCGACGGCAAGCTCTGCATCACTTAGCTGCGTCCACTTGGCGAGGGAGTCAAATACGCGGGTTGCCATCTCCGCCGCTGCTGCCTTTGTGAAGGTCAGGCAGAGGATGCGGGATGGGTCGGTGCCGGACAGCAACAAGCGGACAACGCGTCGGGCAAGCACGAATGTTTTGCCGGAGCCTGCGTTTGCACTCACCCATGCGGAATTTTCAGGGTGCGCTGCGCGTTGCTGGCTGTCGAGGGTTTTTGCCGGAATATCCATTATGCATCCTCCCCGTCTTCTCCAAGGGACCATTCCTGCACGCGAGCAAGATGGTCATAGGAGGCGGCCCATTCCCTTTCCTTCAGCACACGTGCTCTTGAGAGATAGCCTTTCCTCGGGTTCTCATAGGCGGCGACGAGCTGTTCCAAGCGTTTCCATGCTTCTTCTGCCAGCTCTTCGGCAGTGCTTTCCTTTGGTACACGACTTTCCAGTTTCACGGCATCGCTGCCACCTTTAAGCTGGATGTAAAGCATGTCGGAGATGGGCATGTCGTGGGGCAAATCCTCAAAGCCCTTACGGCGGATCATAGCGACTTCCAGTGGCAGCTGTGGCGAGAGCAGCGCTTCGACCTGTTTGGCGGAGGGCGGCTGGCCGGTTTTGTAGTCCACCACGCGCAAGCTGTTGTCTTTCATCTGGTCGATGCGGTCTGCACGGCCTGTGAGCGTAAAGTTGCGCTCCGGGCGCTGCATTTCCACTTTGCCGTACTCCTCAAGGAAACGGTCATAAATCTTCGGTGCGACTTCACCTTCGTACGCAACAAACTCCTCTGCGATGCGCTCAAAGCGCGGCCACCACAGAGCGCGGATGGCAGGGAAGGCATCCAGTGGGCGGAACAGTCGGCCACCTTCAGTTTTTAGTGCTCGAACTGCCTTGTCGTCGAATGGCCCATCCCAATCCTCAAGGAAGTTTGCGAGCGCATCGTGGATGATGTTGCCTTTGTCGGCAGCGCCCGGTTCGCCGCCGATTGGGTCAACTTCATCCAGCTTCAGGACGTTTTTGGCGTAGATGAGGTACGGATCGCGGATCAGGTTTTCGATGGCGGTCACGGAGAGCTGGACTGGACGCGCTTCCACTGGCGGTTTTGGCTCAGGGCGCTTGGCTGGGCGGACTGGCGTTTCTGAACGGTCAAGCACGAGAGCCAGCTCGGTGTAGCGTTTGCCTTTGGCGCGCATTTGCTGCTCCACGCTTTGGCCTGCCAACGTGACAATGCGCTGAAGCCAGCGGGAGGCCACGGTTGGGGACCCATCCACACGCTCAGAGCGGGAAAGCACCACTTCCGGCGCACCGAGGTTCCAGAGGAAATCGTGGGCGGAAGTGCCTATTTTACGCTCTGGCGGGTCGAGACCGATCTGGCCTTTCATGGGGCGGTTGAGCCATGGATCGTTCCGTGTGCGCTGCGGCCATGTGCCTTCGTTCAGTCCGCCGAGGACAACGAGGTCGTAACGCTGGAGGCGGGCTTCCATGGGGCCGAGCAGATGGATGCGGGGATCGGCAGGTGTGCGGGAGCGGACGGCCCCACCGGTGATGAGAGCGCCGAACACGCCGGGCCATTCATTGGCAGGCACGCAGAGGCCAACAGCATCAGCTTCCAGCAAGGACGTCAGAGTTTCCGCAAGCGCCTTACCGTTTTCGCCACTGAACAGTTCTTCCGTGGAGCCGTTTTCATCAGCCCCAAGCAGCAGGACTGCATCCACATGGGTTTTGATGATGTCTTCGACCGGGATCTCATTTGGGTTTTGCAGCAGGGCTTCCAGAGGGCCGAGGGCTTGCTCCAGACGGTCCAGCAGGGTGTTGATGGCGTTCCAATCTTCTTCCACCAGCTTGCGCCAGCGGGAAACAGGTCGGTCCGCCTTTTCCATGGCCAGATCATGAGCTGCGGCCACCGCTTCACGCAGACCACTGAGGCCCGGTCTTGGATGCGGGCCGCGCAGGACACCGCGCTCCAATGCGCGGGCAGCGGAGCGGACTTCTTTGGCCTTCATACCAAGGAAGGCGAGCGGGTGTTTGAGGAGTGCCAGTAGGTTGACGGGATCGAGGCCTTGCAGGGCGAGCTTTGCGGTGAGGATGGCAAGCACCATGGGCGGTGTTTGCTCCAGCGGGCGACCAGCGGTGTCATCCACGATGATGCCCCAGCGTGTCAGCTCTGATGCTACGCGTCGGGCCAGCGTTCTGTCTGGTGAGATCAGCGCGGTTGTTTTGCCTGCTTCCACCGCTTCACGCAGCAGCAGGGCGATGGAGAGTGCTTCTTCGGATTCGTTTCGCGCTGTGATCAGCTGCGTACCTGCGAAGGCGGTCTCTCTGTGCTCTGCCAGCTGGGAGGTGAAGAAGTTCTGCCACTCTTCCGTTGTTTCTGCCGGACGGAGTGCTTCGTTGACGATCTCACAGCGCAGGCGCAGTGCCTCGCTTTGCGGTGCACCCAGTTGCGTGACGTCTTCTCGCTTTATGCCCAGCACCAAGAGCAGTTGGCGGAGGCTGTATTGGGGATGACCGGGAACGCGTTGTGGTTCTGTTGGGCTGCCAAGTGCCTGCCAACTTTCGGCATCCATGCCCATGTCGAGTGCAGGAAGGACAAGGGCTCCGTTCTCCAGGCTCAGCACGGCTTTCATCAGCTCGGCGGTGGCTGGGAAGGAACCGGTTGCACCAGCTACAATTACCGGACCGCGTGGCGGTGTTGTGCGCAGGCGGGCGGCTTCTGCGCGGATGAGGGCTGAGCGACGCTCCTTCGGGTCCATCATGCCGATGGCTTTGAGGTGCTCGGGCCACAGGTCGGTGACGATCTTCAGGAACTCGAGCGTGATCTTCCAGTATTCGGCGTGGTCGTCAGGGACAAGACTGCCCAGTTCTGCCCAGCTGGCTTCCTCAGTCTGCACTTCATCCATAAGCGTGAGCAGGTTGCCCGCGAGCCATGCAGCATCAGCGGAGGACGCTGGAACGCGGGCAGGATCATCTTCTTTGAGCTGAAGGATCTGGCGGCGGAGTTGACCTTTCCATGCCCAGACGAGGCGGGTCATGGCCAGTTTACGTTCCATGGTGGACATTGCGGGTGGCAGCGCCTCGCCGTCTCCATGACCTTTCAGGATATGCTCTTCCTCGTCCACATCACCAAGTGGCAGGATCTTTGGCAGCAAGGCGGCTTTAGAGCCTAAAGCTCTGCGCAGGACATCTGGCAGAGTTCTGGCAGCACGGCGGGTTGGCACGTAGATGGTGACGTCAGCCAGCGCCAGCGGGTTATCGTCCGCCTGAAATCCGGGGATCAACTGCCCAGAGAGCAACGCTTCCACAGTTGCCTGCAGAAATGGCGTGGATGGGGAAACGCTGAAAATATTTGGGGTGGCCGCCACCGGAGCCTCCTGAACAGAACCGAATGCTCCTTTTTAGTTCAGTTTTCAGCGGATCACACAGCAAAAAGCACGGCGCGGTTTTATATCCCCGCGAGTTTCATGGTGAAGCTGGTTTCTTATGCGCAAAGTAAACCAAGAAGCCGTACCAAATCACGAAAATAGGTGTTGCTATTATGGACAGAGTGCTGATTGCAATCATGATGAAATAGGCGGCATCATTCGATGTCTCATCACGTAACCCACCCATGACCTCGAATACAGCGTGCTCCAGATTGAGGGCAACAAGCGCTGTCACAATCAATGTTAAAGGCAGAACGGTTGCCACGAAAACAGCTCTGCCACTAAGTTTGGCAACTCTTTGCAAAAAGACTGCCAGTAATGCGACTCGCCAGCTTGCGACAACAGCAAGAAATAGCATGTTCGCAACTTTCGCATTTCCTAGCGACATAAAGCGCTCAACAGGAATGGAGTAAAGAGCGGCAGGGAGTGAGGTAAGGCTGATGAATAGAAGGATATTTTTATAGCTGAAGTTCTTAGGTTTCAAAGGCTGCGCTATAGCCCAAACCAGACCAGCCAAGACATAGATATACAAAACCGAGCCTAAGCCTGCATATTGCCACAGCTCTGCGGAGGGATGATCCCAATAACGACCGATGCCCACCAACCAGGTGACGAGCAAGCCCCAAGCTAAGTAGGCTGAATAAGACCTGCCCAGTGGCGGCTTGATTGGGCGGAACAGAAGAAAATTAATCTGATCCTTTAATATTGCGCTGAAAATTGGTTGCATACGCGTCTCTACGAGAAATCCATTCAACTAAATCACTTGGTGGCCCTTGTGTGAGGGCTTGTAATTTATTCATGTTGCAATGACACATCGCCAATACGCAACTGCAGGAATGCGTTTTGTGTCCCTGTATTTTCAGGGGCCAATCCCACGCCTCACTCACGCCCGCAGGTCAATTGCGTGGTTGATTTGGATGCCGGTGTTTGCAGCACAGTAGGTGGGGAATGGTTGGCGCTCGGACATGTTGATGTCGCGTTTGATCCATTCCCGCTCTTCCAGCCGAACCAGCGAGGCTGACAATGCGCGGTCGGTGATTGTCGTCAGGTCTGATCTTATTCCCGAGAAGCGCTGGGGGGTAGCAGTGAGTGCCAGAATGGGAACCGTCCAGCTTTTGCGCAGTAAGGCAAATTCCTTTTCATCGGGAACTGCGGCCACGATCCTGCTGGCGATTTCGGCGGCTTTGACACCTTTTGGGGTCAAGCGGAACTCCGGGCGGAGTGGGTGGCCGTGGCCCGGGTTCCTCTCCAAGAGTTTGAGCTGGGTGAGATGCTCAAGACTGGCCGCGAATGACGTGCGGCCAGCACCAGATGCGGCCAGCAACGGAGCCTGCCTGCCGGGAACCCCTGAATGTAACAGGGCCAGAATGTTTAGAGACCAAGCCCGAGAAGTGAGCTTGACAAGTGTCGCAATGTCCATAAAGTATAGTTACTTTATTTTTTCACAAAAGGAAAGTTTGATGTCCTTAGTTTCTTTGGAAAATACGATTACCCTCGCCATTTCTGTTCGTGACCGTCATGTGAGCGCTGAATGGTACAGCTCCATGCTCGGCTTTGAGCTGATCCATCACATTGATGAGGCTGGCTGGAGTGAGATGAAGACAAAAACGGCTGGCGTCACACTTGGGCTGGGTGAGCAGACCAAGCCTACCCCCGGCAATACCGTTCCTGTTTTTGGCATTGGTGATATTGAGAGTGCGCGCGGCGCTTTGGAAGCTGCGGGCGTGAAGTTTGACGGTGCGACCGAAACCATCGAGGGCATGGTGAGCACAGCCACGTTTTACGACCCAGACGGCAACGCGATGATGTTGGCACAGGACCTGACTGTGCCTGCGTGATATCAGCGTCCATTACATACTCACCTCAATGAGAAGCTGAAGAAACCAGTGCCTCATTGAGGTGAGCGTAAGCTTTACAAGGCGGGGCTTAGCCTGATGGCATTGCACTGAAAGCGGTCTATACTCTGCCGGATGTTGCAGCCTGCTAAGATTCTCATTTTGACCTACGGCTCTCGCGGAGATGTGGAGCCCTTTATCGCTTTGGCCTGCGGGCTTACAGCTCGTGGTCACACGGTTACGCTCAGCAGTGCTGAAAAGTATTGGGACTGGGTCAAGAGTTTCGGTCTGGCGTTTGAACCACTTTCGAACGACACGATTGATCTGATGACCACTCCTGACGGGATTGCAGCGCTGGAGGGATCATCCGGGCTCATAAAGAGAGTTGCAGCAGGTACACGACTGGCGAAGAAATCCGGACGGCTGAACGATGGACTCAACCGTGATGCGTGGCGGGCCGCCCAAGCCGTTCAGCCCGATCTTATAATCTTCCACCCCAAAGTGATGGCTGCGCCTCATATTGCAGAAGCATTGGACATTCCGGCTGTGATGGGGTTGTTGCAGCCGATGATCGTTCCAACAAACGAGTTCCCTGTGGCGGGGATGCCCCGCTTGCCTATACCGGGCTACAACAAGCTGGGGTACGCACTCGTCAAACTCTCTTATTCGGCTTTTCGTAAATCGGTCAATCAATTGCGAACCAAGGCTCTGAAACTGACAGCAATCCAGCATCGCAATGAGGTTCTGTTTCCCCGTGGGGCTCTACCAATCAAGACGCTTCATGCGATCAGCTCGTGGGTTGTTCCCCGGCCAAAGGACTGGCCGGATGCGGCGGTTATGAGCGGTTACTGGAGTTTGAAGTCTGACGGGGACTATGAACCACCAGCAAGTCTGCGTAGTTTCCTCGAGCGTGGACCCCCACCCGTTTACATTGGGTTTGGCAGTATGACGGTTGAGGACCCCAAAGCGTTGCAAGAGGTTCTTGTTGAGGCCCTGCGAAAGGCAAATGTTCGCGGTGTCCTCTCAACTGGCTGGGCTGGGTTTGATGCCATTGAGAGCGACGATATCCTGAGTGTTTCTGATGTTCCACATGAGTGGCTGTTTCCGAAGATGGCAGCTGTTGTACACCATGGCGGCATGGGAACCACTGCCCAAGGGTTTCGTGCAGGCGTGCCTTGCGTTTTGTGCCCCTTCTTCGGCGATCAGCCTTACTGGGCTCAAAAGAGTGTTGCTCTTGGCGTTGGCGCTCCGCCTGTGCCTCGCAAGGCCCTAACCGCAGACAAGTTGGCACACTCCATTCACCTTGCAGTCAATGACGCCTCACTGAAGAAAAACGCGAGTGACCTAGCCTTGCACCTGCAAAGCGAAGACGGCGTAGGAACAGCAGTGGCAGAGATTGAAGCGTGTCTTGCTGGAGTGAGTAGCAAGTGAGGATGTTGGCTGGTCCTGCCTGCGTGCGCGTTGGCGGGATGGAGGTCCGCTATGTGGTGCCATGAGTGCTGGTGTTTGTGAAAGTCACCAAAATGCATTGAGTATTGCTACTTCAGTCTTGGGAGGAGGTGGGTTGAGGCGGCCCGCTGGGGTGCGGGCCTGTCCTGTTTTTAGATTAGTTTGTGCTGTTGGCGATGGCGCGTTCGGCGTCATCGAGGCCTTGAGGCGTTCCAACGTGCAGCCAAAGGCCATCGCCTTCGACACCGAAGAGGCGTCCATTCTCAATTGCTTTGTCGAACAGCAGGTTGAGGGAGAATGGGCCTTCCGGCGTATCCTTGAACAGCCGTGGATGGATCATCGCGGTACCGGAATAGATGAAAGGTGCCACCGAGCGTTCATCGCGGCGTTCCAGCTTGCCTTCATCGTCCATCAGGAAGTCGCCTTTGCCGTCATAACCAACCGCATTGACGGCTGGTGCGAGCAGCATCAGCATATCCATCTGATTGTCATCCCAGGTTTCTACGAGGAGATCCAGATTCGGCTTTACCCCTTCCAGCCAGAAGCTGTCGGAGTTTTTCAGGATGAACGGATCGGAGCCTAGAATTGGCAGAGCTTTTTTAATGCCGCCACCGGTATCCAAAAGCTCTTCGCGTTCATCTGAGATCTTGACATCCAAGCCTTCAAACCTGCGAGCATGGGCCTCTACAAGGTCTGCAAGGTAGTGCACGTTGACAACGCAGGTTTCGAGGCCAGCATCCTTCAAACGTGTTGCTGCGCGCGCGAACATCGACTTACCGTCCACCTCGATGAGAGGTTTTGGGGTTGTCGCCGTCAGGGGCCGCATACGTTTACCCAGCCCCGCGGACAAAACCATTGCCGATTTAGGGTGGAAGGAAATTTCTTTAGGCATCTCGTTGTCTCTGTTGTTTTGTTCTCTTGTTTCAGTCGTCACTTTGGCTCGTCTCATTTGACGAGAGTATGACAGTGAACATGGGTTTGAGTTTAACTTCCCCTAATTGTGCAAAGCACTGCCGCACGTAATTGCGGATGCGAGGAAGCATCTCCATGTATTTAGGTTTTCCGAGCTGCTTATCAAGACGTACAAACGCGCCAAGGATTTTGGCATTGCGCTGCAACGCCAACACAGCAACAGCATTCCGAAACGCCATTTCATCAAAAATGGGTTTATGTTTTCTTGCCAAGCCGCAATATCTCTGCAGCAAATGCTCCTGCAGGTCGGCTGGCATGTCCACGCGTGCATCGTACACGAGCGAGGCAACATCATAGGCCGCGGGGCCCATCATTGCATCTTGGTAGTCAATAAGACCCAGCTTATTGAGGCCTGATGCTTCTGGCAACCACATGATATTCGGGCTGTGGTAATCTCGTAAAAGCAGTGTCGGTTCGCTCTGGAGGACGGGCTCCAGCAGCTCTCGCCACGCTTCAACGTAGTCGCGGCCTTGCTGTTCGGTTGCTGGTGCTCCACTGGCGTAAGGCAGATACCATTGGAGGTAGAGGTCTGCTTCCGTGATCAGCACTTCGAAATCGCAAGGCTTCAGCTGATGCGGTTTGCCATCCGCCTGCAGCTCTGTTTGCCAGTTGCAGCTGTGGAGCCGGGCAATATCATCAATGGCCAGCTCGTAGCGCTCTTTGACCGCCTCACCGTTTTCGGTGATGATTTGGTCGCAGAAATCCTCCAGCAGCGCCAGTCCGTTCTCCGGATCGGCAACCAGACGTTTTGGTACGCGGAACCCGTGCGCAGCTAAGGCGTTGCCGACGGCGAAGAAGGCAGTGACGTCCTTGGCGCGATGTACGGTTTCGCCATAGGTTTTGCCAGTGGGCAGAAGCGGCTCTGGCCCAGTTGGTGGACTATCCATAAAGACGACTGTCTCACCGTTTTTGTGAAGACGAAAATAGGTGCGCATGGAGGCATCGCCCTGCACATGCTCGCGCTCTGCATCAATCCAGCCTGATTTCTTTAGCAGTGCGCGGCGGGCCGCGAGACGATCAAGGCGATTTTGCCAGCTTTCGGAGTTGGCTGTGAGAATGATTTCACGCGTATCTGGCTCGGTGCCTTCTGTCAACTTCAGGTCCAGCGCTTCTGGCCAGTAGGAGGGATCTCCCATCTCTGGCCATTCAATCAGCGCGACGCCGGTTTCCAGATATTCGTCGAGCCCGAGCTCTTCCAACTCCTCCGGCTCTTCAATGCGGTAGAGGTCGAGATGGGCGACAGACATTCTCGGCAGGTCGTAGGTTTGAACGAGCGTAAAGGTGGGACTTGGGACTTCCAGATGAGGATCAGCTGCAAGATGGCGAAGCAGTGCTCTGCTCAAGGTGGATTTGCCCGTGCCCAGATCTCCGGAAAGAGCAAGTACGTCTCCTTCTTTCAGCAGCTCAGCCAAATCCGCAGCAAAGAGCTCAGTTGCTCTCTGATTGTCGAGAAGTACCTTCATACAATTCGCCTCAAGAGCAGCTGCACCTATTCACGATCGCGCAGAATGCTCTAGTCTTTACTTTCCAAGCGTATCCTCAAAGTAAAGTCTGAACTTACTTACCCAGGATACGCACCAACCTATTAGAGCGCTTCGCGTTCATTTACAGATAGACGACGCGCTCAGAATTCTTCAAGAGTAAGCACTTGCCAAAACCAGCAAGGGAACTCAAGCCCCAGAGGCATTTATCTGACCGAAAACTGAAGGATGAGTTATTCCGCCGCTTCCAGCGAATGGATATGTGGCTCAAGCGGGAAGGTGCAATCCACTGTGGTGCCCTGCCCTTCGGCGGAAGAAATATCGACTGTACCGCCGTGTAGCTCGACAAAGCTCTTCACGATAGAGAGGCCAAGGCCAACGCCCTGACGGTTTCCACCTGCACCTCGGCCTACAAAGCGCGAGAAGACCTGATCCAGCATCTCCTGAGGGATGCCTGCACCATGATCCTTGATGCGGAAGCGGATTTCGTTTTCATCACGCTGGCAGCTGATGTCTACCAAGCCGCCTTTGTCGGAGTAGCTGATTGCGTTGGAGAGCAGGTTGAAGAGAACCTGACGCAGGCGTCGTTCATCTGCTTTGAGATGCCCGATGCCCTCCGGCATGTGAGTGCGGAGCGTGATGTCTGATTCAACCAGACGATCTTTCAGGCCTTCGACAGCCTCAGATACCGTCTGCGCAACATCGACCTCGGAGATTTCGAGTTCCATGATACCGGCATCGACGGTTGCCAGATCAAGGATGTCGTTGATGATGTGCAGCAGAGCAGACGAGGAGGACAGGATGTAGTCGGTGTACTCTTCCTGCTTCGGAGACAGATCGCCGAACTTGGCATCGCCCAACAGCTGCGCGAAGCCGATGATGGTGGTCAGCGGAGAACGCAGCTCGTAAGAGACGTGCTGAATGAAGGCGTTCTTGAGCTGATCAGCTTCCTGCAGCGCATCATTGGTTGCATGGAGGGCACGCTCCACGTTGACCGTATCGGTGACGTTCACGAAGGTGAGCAGCGTTCCGCCATCTGGCAGCGGTACGGTGACATAGTCGATGACGGACCCATCGATGCGCTCCATGCGACCAGAGACGCTGGTGCGGTTGTCAGACAAGCCTGTTACGCCACGGGCAAGCTCTTGCCAACGGTCGGACTCGCCCATCAGCTCCTTGCAGGTGTCCAGCAGGTCATTGACGTGCGGGTCTGCTTCGAGGAACTCCTGAGACAGGCCCCAGACCTCGGCGAAGGCCGGGTTAGACAGGCGCATACGTCCGTTGGAGCCGAACACGGCGACAGCTTCTGTCAGGTGGTCGAGCGTTTCTCGCTGTACCCGGGTGAGTGCGTTGAAGCGGCTTTCCAGATCTAGCTGCTCGGTCACGTTCTCATAGAAGTACGTCACACCACCTTGCGGATGCGGGCTGGCGATCACGCGGAGAGTACGCCCATCTGGTAAATGCCACCAATACGCCTGTGCATCCAAGGCATGGTAGCATTCCAGATGTTTGTTTCTCCAACCACGATAGTCAGCCTGCTCTGGCAGTTTACGAGCTGCGCGCAGGGCGTCGAGCAGCTCGCCTTCTTCCGGCTTGGTCTCCAGGAAGCTCTGATCGATATCCCATAGGGAGCGATAGGCTGCATTGTAGAACTGGAGACGATGATCAGCGCCAAATACGGCCACAGGTGTTTGAAGCTGATCGAGCGTGCGCGTATGGGACTCAAGTGTGCGGCGAAGCTGTCCCTGTACACGTTCAAGCTCGGAAATATCCTGAGCAAGGCCGGCATTACCATGCTCAGAATTCACGTCAGTCAACTCAAAGACGCGCCGTTCGCCTGCTGCCACAACAGGCATTGGCGAATGATAGACACCGTCGGTCTGACGCATCATGTTGAGTTTGTTGCGGCCTTTGGCTTCCAGCAGCTCAACCTGCTCCTCAACCACAGTACGGGTGCTTTCGGCCTCGACAGCATCCACATAAGCTGAGTTGACCCAGACGAGCTGGCCATGATTGTCGCGCTGCCATGCAGGCCCCGGCAGTGCATCCAACAGGCTATGAAGCGAGGAGATCTGCTCACGCAGTTCCTTGTTTTGCTCAGCAAGGCGGGCGCTGAGCTGACGGTCTCCGGTCAAGTCACGCAGGCGCAGGACTGCCAGTCCACCTGCTGTATGGCCGGATGCTTCCAGATAGACCCCGTCGGTCGTCGTTAAGGTTAACCGGAAGACTTCACCGTGGCCGCGCAAATGCTCCAGAAAAGCGCGCAGGGCCTCGGCGGATTTGACGTCCAACCACGTCTCGAACTCGACCAGCTGTGAAAGACCGCCTGCGAGTTCCAGATTTTCCGGCAGATGTCCGGCAACACCGGGATGTTTGGCCTCACCATCCCAGACTAAAAGGAGACTGTCTTCTGTTTCCAGCAAGCTTTCGAGGCGGTCAATGCGCGCCATCGCATCGGCTCGGTCCTGACGCAGTTGCAGGATGGACAATGAGTCATTCCTGCGGATGCGGACAAGCACGACGGAGGCTGCGACTGCGTACAAGGCGATGCCGGCCGTTGCCGCGACCCAGACAACCTTGAAGGCGTCAACAGAACTACCTGAAAGAGCTGGCAGAATATCCATAGCCTGAGAGAAACCAGCAGCACCCAGGAGAGCAAACACAGCAACGCCCATCAGGTTCAGAACGAGCCTAAACCTTCTACGCCACAGCACGTTAACACGCGCGTGTTTATGCCAGGATGCTGGCATGTTGTGCCCCTTTCTTCGCCGCCTCAGATTCGTGTCACACGCCGCATTGGTGTCACGAATCGCGAATAAGTCGCTCAACTGCCTAACTTAACGACTGATTCGACAATCAACATAACCTGATTGATTTTTGGGAAGAAGAGGATCTTTACAAAAAGTAAACAAATCCTGTGGGCGAAATAATCATCCACCACAATTTGTAGTAAGCCCAACAAGCGCACCCCCAATATATTGAAAGTGTGCTTATTGGGCCTAGTAGAATTCATGGAGCTGTTAACGCTAAGTCCCTTAGCGTTAACAGCAATTACGAAGGACGCGTATCAGTACTTGTAGTGCTCAGCCTTGAACGGACCGGATTTGTCGAGACCGAGGTAGTTGGCCTGATCGTCCGTCAGTTCAGACAGGGTTGCGCCGAGCTTCTTAAGATGCAGGCGCGCAACTTTCTCATCCAGATGCTTCGGCAGCACGTAGACTTCGTTTTTGTAGTCATCGCCTTTGGTATGCAGCTCCATCTGCGCCAGAACCTGGTTGGTGAAGCTGGCGGACATCACGAAGGATGGATGACCGGTCGCATTGCCAAGGTTAACCAGACGGCCTTCGGAGAGAAGGATCAGACGCTTGCCATCCGGATACTCGATCAGGTCGACCTGTGGCTTCACATTGCGCCATTTGTAGTTACGCAGTGCAGCAACTTGAATCTCGTTGTCGAAGTGACCGATGTTACAGACGATCGCCATGTCTTTCATGTCGCGCATGTGGTCAGCTGTGATGACGTCTTTGTTGCCGGTGGTGGTGACGAAGATATCGCCTTCACCGATGGCCTGCTCCATCGTCTTCACTTCGTAGCCATCCATAGCAGCCTGAAGCGCACAGATCGGATCGATCTCAGTCACGATCACACGGGCACCAGCGCCTTCCAGAGACTGTGCAGAGCCTTTGCCAACGTCGCCGTAACCAGCGACAACAGCAACTTTACCAGCCATCATGACATCAGTACCACGGCGGATACCATCTACAAGAGATTCACGGCAGCCATAGCGGTTGTCGAACTTGGACTTGGTGACAGAGTCGTTCACGTTGATTGCAGGGAATGGCAGGTCGCTCTTTCTCTGCATTTCATAAAGGCGCATAACACCCGTGGTTGTCTCTTCGGAGACGCCCTGGATGTTGCCCTTAACTTTGGAGTAGAAGCCCGGGTCTTTTTCGAGGCGACGCTTGATCGCTGCGAAGAGAGCGGTTTCTTCTTCATTAGACGGGTTGTCGAGGACGGATGGGTCTTTCTCTGCTTTTGCGCCGAGAAGAATCATCAGAGTTGCGTCGCCGCCATCATCCAGAATGAGGTTTGCGGTTTGGCCGTCGCCCCAATCGAAGATTTTGTCCGCATAGGTCCAGTATTCATCAAGGGTTTCGCCTTTTTCAGCGAACACCGGAATACCGGCAGCTGCGATTGCGGCTGCAGCCTGATCCTGCGTGGAGAAGATGTTACAAGATGCCCAGCGAACTTCTGCACCCAACTCAATGAGGGTCTCAATCAGAACCGCTGTCTGGATGGTCATGTGCAGGGAACCAGCGATGCGTGCGCCTTTGAGAGGCTTGCTTGCACCATATTCCTCACGACAAGCCATCAGGCCTGGCATTTCGGTTTCGGCAATTTCAATTTCAGTACGACCCCACTCTGCAAGTGAGATGTCTTTGACGTAGTAATCGTTAGACGCAGTCATTAAATCTTCCTGAAAGCCCGGGCCCATAGTCCCCTCCCGCGTGATTGATGAGTGCTCGCAAAATGAGCGCCCACTGCATGCTGTTATACATCACAGAGAAGTCAGAAAGCAATAAAGATATAAAGGTTTCTTTATATCAGCCTAAAATGCAATCAAACGCAGGTGCGCAGAATGCCTTATGTGCGCCTGGGTAGATAAGGTTCTAGAATTTCTAGGACATTTTCAGGGAAGACTGTCAAAGATGTTGTCTCGAGTTCTTTCCGCGTCCACCAGCGATGCTCTCTCATTACCTGAGTTTCTATCTCTGTGTGGTTGGAATAGTCGATTTTCGAGTCGGAAACGGTGACAAAGAAAAAATGTTCTTCAGCATCTACCATCTCACCGGATGGTGTCTGAAAAACCGCTCTTCTGACGTGGATCACCTCACCGACAGGTTCGGTGATTCCGGTTTCTTCCAGAAGTTCGCGGCGGGCGGCTTCTTCAAAGCTCTCACCCGGCTCAATACCACCGCCAACGGTGGCCCAATAGTCCTGGCCTTTGAGAGGGCCTTTATCGAACTTGAAATTGAAGAGGAGAATTCGGTCTTGAGGATCAACCACCAACAAACGTGAAGCTGGGCGCTTTTTCATGCGATCCTCTAGATGCTTGACTTATTTAGTCTCTTTCACCGAAACCGTCTTCCACCAAATGCGCAATCGCGGAGATGGCTTCTTCTTTCTGATTGCCGGTTACGACAACGTGGATCGAGCAGCCTGTGCTGGCTGCAAGCATCATCAGTCCCATGATGGAGGTTCCACCAACAGTTTGGCCGTCTTTGGAAACTTTTACATGGGCATCAAAAGTCTCAACCAGCTTGACCAGCTTAGCTGAGGCGCGCGCGTGCAAACCACGGGTGTTCACGATGGTCAGATCGCGAGCTAACACTGTGCATTCATCCATATTTTCTTAGCCTTGCCCGGACAGGACCTGCGAAGCTACGGAGATATACTTCTGTCCTGCACTGCGGGCTTCTTCTACCGCTTCGGCGAGCGATTTTTCATTTCGAACGCTTGCCAGTTTTATGAGCATCGGCAGGTTTACACCAGCTACGACCTCAACGCTACCACCATCCATCACAGAAATAGCGAGATTAGAAGGCGTACCGCCAAACATGTCGGTAAGAAGGACAACGCCAGAGCCGTCGTTGACAGCTTCAACGGAACGCAGGATGTCCTGACGACGTTGTTCCATATCGTCATCTGGGCCGATGCTAATGGTTGCTACCCGGTCCTGTGGACCTACAACATGCTCAAGAGCCGATTTGAACTCTTCTGCCAACCGACCATGGGTGACAAGAACTAGACCAATCATATATTTCCCGCGAACTAACAGAGTGTCTACTCTTAGGTTATTCCAATCCTACTTTGTTGAAGGACACGCTGCAGTGCAAGAAAAATCAGCATGCTCATACACAGAGGGCTAATAGTTGTGCACTGGATTAGTAAAAATAAGTGCATTCGCGAGCCGAAGAGCGGCTAAATGATCTTCTTTAGGTACTTGTTGTCGAATTAATTTGACTGAGCAAAGTTCACAGGTCTGCGCTTGCTCCTCCGGCAATCTATCGATTTCCTCTCGGGCTTCCAGATCCAGAACCATATGGATTACTGCAGTATCGAGGTAAGGAACATCGACAACGCCATAGCCTCGCAGCTCGGCCTTTCCCTTAATTGGATTTGGGCAAGCCCCTATTAAGCGACTATTTTTCTCAGCAATGTAGACACGATCATCAGCAACGAGGGCTGCAAAACTGCCTTTAAGATGCGCGCGCTGTATCAATTCCAACGCCAGCGCTGATTTGCCGGTTCCAGAGGGGCCGCGGATCAGAATGCCTTTCGTGCCAACCACCAGACAGGTCGCGTGTATCGCCTGACCTTCTGCTGCCTGTACACTTTGCTTCTGATCCAGTGTCGTCATGAGGTTGTTTTGGCCCTCAGTTTGATCACGAACCGGGCACCAAGCACTTTCGGCTCTTGCCCCTCTTCCTCAGAGGTTCGGTTCATGACCGAGATTTCACCCCGGTGTGCTTCGATAATCTGGCGGCAGATCGAGAGACCCAAGCCGGAGTTGTTTCCGAAGCCCTCATATTCCGGTCTATCCGTATAGAAGCGCTCAAAGACGCGTTCGCGGAGTTCTTCTTTAATACCAGGACCAGAATCTTCGACCCAGATAATAATCTGGTTGTTCTTGCGCTTCGCCGTAACTGTAACAGGAGTTCCTTCTGGTGCAAATGAGCGCGCATTGTCGATCAGGTTATTGATGACCTGGCCGAGACGCTGGTCATTGCCGTGCATTTGGAAATTCTTATCCGTTTTGGCTGGTTCAAACTTCAAATCGACATGGGCGATATCATCACAAGCGCGTTCATTGGCAATGGATACGACAGCCTGCAACAGCGTTGCCATATCAACATCGTGAGATTCTGCGCGAGACATTTCCGCATCAATCCGCGATGCTTCAGAGATGTCCGTGATCAGACGATCAAGACGCTTTACATCATGCTGGATGACTTCAAGCAGGCGTTCGCGTGATCGCTCGTTCTTCGCCAAAGGCAAAGTCTCAACGGCACTTCTAAGAGATGTCAGCGGGTTTTTCAGCTCATGTGCCACATCTGCAGCAAAGCTCTCAATCGCATCCATACGGCCATACAGAGCCTTGGTCATATTCCTCAGCGCACGCGCCAGATGACCAATCTCATCGTAACGATCTTCAAACTCAGGGATTTCTTCGCGGGTGTTGATCGCAGACTGCACTTTTTGCGCAGCTTCTGACAAGCGGCGGACTGGCCCTGCGATGGTGCCAGCTAGCAGTACAGACAGGATCATCACCACAACAGCAGCAACAAGGAAAATCTTCAGGATCGCATTGCGCTCTGCGGCGACGATATCATCAATGTCTCCGCCCTGTGTCGACAGGAGCAGTGAACCTAGAACACCTCGGAAACGTTGAATTGGCACTGCAACGGCGACAACCATTTCGCCTTTTGCGCCAACACGTACAACGGATGCAGGGGAACCAGCCAGAGCGGCCTCGACCTCAGGGTACTCGCGCCCTTCCGTCCGTCCGACTTCTTTATACGGCGGGTACTCACCACGGCGGATCCAGAGTTTCAGCTCCTCCCACATCTTCTGGAAGAAGGGATCTTTGCTTTCGTCCGGCGGTGGCAGGTCGAAGCGGAAAATCTGGTTTTGGGCATGGAGCTGGCGTGAATCCAGCATCAACATACCTTCTGGATCGTAGATTCGGGCCCGTGTTTTGGTGGGCGATATCAGTCGCCGGAGTATAGGTCCGACAATCTCAGGGTTGATCGGGAAGTCCAGACTTCCCAGCGTTGAGCGAGCACTGGTGGATTCTCCGGCTTCCAGACGCAGCAGCATCTCCGGATCAACCATAAGAGAATCGCCATCGCTTGTGGTGGACGCCGCGATGGCACCTGCAATGATCTCGCCCTGAACCAGCAGTGACTGAACGCGTGCATCGATCAGACCGGCCTGAAACTGGTTCAAGTACAGAATGGAGATCACCATCGCCAGAAGACCGACGAGGTTGAGCACCAGAATGCGGCGGGTCAAAGAAGAAAAGGCATAGATACCGGCGAGCGAGATCCAGCGCGTAAAGACGCGTTGGCGTACTTGCCTGCGTCCCAGCCAACGGAACGCACCTGTATGTTGCGGGTCAAGAGTATCAGAAGCGTCGTCTGCTTCGATGTCTTCCCGCTTTTGCTCTTCTTTATTTTCCGACATTCGCTCTTATCGAATTCTCAGGAACGTGTGTTCTCAGGTTTTCCAACCTTCAGACAGCCCTGTACGAGCTGCTTAAGACTAGTTCTCGCGGAAGCGATAACCTACACCGTAGAGTGTTTCGATCATATCAAAGTCATCATCAACCACTTTGAACTTCTTGCGAAGGCGCTTGATATGGCTATCGATGGTGCGATCGTCAACATAGACCTGATCATCGTAGGCAGCATCCATGAGCGCATTACGGCTTTTCACAACGCCCGGACGCTGAGCGAGAGCAAAGAGAATTAGAAATTCTGTCACTGTCAGCGTGACCGGCTTTGCAAGCCATGTGCAGGTATGGCGCTCTTTGTCCATGACAAGGTTGCCACGTTCCAGCAACTTGGAAGTCTCAGTCGCAGCACTTGCAGGATCTCGCGGTGCAGCACGACGCAGAACAGCCTTCACACGCTCAACCAACAGACGCTGGGAGAATGGCTTGCGGATAAAGTCGTCAGCGCCCATTTTGAGGCCAAACAACTCATCAATCTCATCGTCTTTGGACGTGAGGAAGATCACAGGCAGGTCGGACATCTGGCGGAAACGGCGCAGCAGCTCCATTCCATCCATACGCGGCATCTTGATATCAAAGATAGCAAGGTCCGGCGGGTCGGCCTGAAGCCCTTCCAGTGCGACTGTTCCGTCTGTATAGGTCTGGACCCGATATCCTTCGGCCTCCAAAGCTATTGAGACGGATGTCAAAATGTTACGGTCGTCATCGACCAGAGCAATCGTTGGCATATCAGAGACCTTATTCCTCTCTTGCACGTTTCGCTACTTAGTTGGGATTTGAGATTAACTTGCGCGATCCCTAACCTCGAAATAAGGCAAAACCCTGTTTTAGCAAGATACTCGGAAAAATTCCTTATTTAGCGCTACTTTTGACAAGGTTTCGCCTGCCAAGTGCCACGTGTTCTTCATGAAGTGTATCGTTAAACGCTTAAAAGTGAAAACCAAGTTTGTGTAGAGTTTATTTTTATAAGCAAAATAAATCTATGCCAGCAAAAGGTCGTATTTCAATCGGTTTAATAGAAAAACGCAGGATTTCTGGTCTTGCTTTTGTAAGCATGACTGCCCCATCCAAGGGGCGTTATCGCTAAATTCACTGGCACAGTGCCATTGAATGACGCAAGCTAAATAGTGAGCCGATTAAGGACTACTGAACATGAACGAGTTCGGACTACGGAATTCCGCGTTTGGGTGTGACACCTTCGGACTGAAGGGCCTCAACAGTGTGTACTGGAACCTGACCGAAGCTGAACTTTATGAGCATGCTATCAGGAATGGTGAAGCACAGATCGCCGCTGGCGGTGCTCTTTGTGCCGAAACAGGTGCTCACACAGGACGCTCTCCAAAAGACAAGTTTGTTGTTCGTGACACCAAGACCGAAGATACGATCTGGTGGGACAACAGTGGCGCGATGAGCCCGGAGAACTTCAATGTTCTTTTGCAAGACATGCTGGCCCACGCTGAAGGCATGGACCTGTATGTACAGGACCTTTATGGAGGCGCTGACCCTGCGCATCAGCTGAACGTTCGCGTTTATAACGAGCTGGCATGGCATAACCACTTTATTCGCAACATGCTTCTTCGCCCGTCCCGCGAAGACCTGAAAAGCTTTGAATCAGAGATGACCATCATCGATCTGCCAAGCTTCAAGGCTGACCCAGAGCGTCATGGTTGCCGGAGCGAGACGGTTATTGCCTGTGATCTGACCAACAAGATCGTTCTGATCGCCGGTACTGCCTACGCCGGTGAAATGAAGAAGTCCGTCTTCTCCATGCTGAACTACATGTTGCCAGAAGACGGTGTGATGCCAATGCATTGCTCCGCGAATGTTGGCGATAACGACGATGCTGCTGTTTTCTTCGGCCTGTCCGGCACCGGCAAGACCACGCTTTCCGCTGATCCAGCCCGCACGCTGATCGGTGATGATGAGCACGGTTGGGGGCCAGAGGGCATCTTCAACTTTGAAGGTGGCTGCTACGCGAAAACCATTCGCCTTTCAGCTGAAGCCGAGCCAGAGATTTTTGCGACCACACAGCGCTTCGGCACCATTTTAGAGAATGTTGTGCTGGATGACGCTCGTGTTCCAGACTTTGACGATGGTTCCAAAACGGAAAACACGCGTTGCTCCTACCCTATTCACTTCATTCCGAATGCAAGTGAAAGTGGCCGCGCACCGAACCCTAAGAACATCATCATGCTGACGGCTGATGCGTTTGGTGTTTTGCCTCCAATCGCAAAGCTCAGTGATGCTCAGGCGATGTACCACTTCCTTTCCGGTTACACCGCGAAGGTTGCCGGCACAGAGCGTGGTGTAACTGAACCGCAGGCGACATTCTCCACCTGCTTTGGTGCGCCGTTCATGCCGCGTCATCCATCAGAATATGGTGCTTTGCTGAAAGATCTGATCCGTGAGCACAGCGTGGATTGCTGGCTGGTGAATACCGGTTGGACCGGTGGTGCGTATGGTATTGGTCACCGTATGCCAATCAAAGAAACCCGTGCCCTGCTTCGTGCTGCATTGGACGGCTCTTTGAACACCGCTGAATTCCGCAAGGATGAGAACTTCGGCTTTATGGTTCCTGTTGCCGTGCCAGGTGTTGATACCAGTATCCTTGATCCACGGAGCACCTGGAGCAATCCGGCTGAATATGACGTGCAGGCCGCAAAGCTTGTCGACATGTTCGCTGCGAACTTCCAGATCTTCCAGGATCACGTTGATGATCTGGTCCTTCATGCAGGCCCGATCACCAAAATTGCTGCTGAATAGTAATCATCAGTCCCCCGAAGAGAGCGCTGGAGCGAAAGCCCCGGCGCTTTTTTGTTTTACTGAACACTGTTCTGTTGTTGCATCCTCTTGAACAAGCAGGCTAGGCTCCTCATTCTATTAGGGCATCGTCCTACGCGAGATCTCTCAGGTTTTTCGCATAGGAGGACGCTTAGGGACCCTGTTTATTTGCGAGCCTGTCATGTCTGTTTCCACGTTGCCTCAAGAGCTTTCCAAAAACCTCAACGTCCTTGGTGTTGCTGAGCGCTGGCAATCAGAGGGGCGCAAACTGGTGCTGGCAACGGTGATTGAAACGTGGGGTTCAGCGCCGCGCCCGGTCGGCAGCCATCTCATTATTGATGAGAGTGGAGAGTTCGAGGGATCAGTGTCCGGCGGCTGTGTGGAAGGCGCTGTGGTTGCTGAGGCCATGGATGTGCTGGAAGACGGCAAGGCACGGAAGATAGAATTTGGCGTTGCCGATGAAACTGCCTGGCGCGTTGGCCTTTCCTGTGGTGGCAAGATTGGCGTTTATCTGGAGCCTCTGACATCAGAGGCGGATCACGGACATGTTCGCTTGCTGAACACTTCCAGAGCTGCACGCCAACCAGCAGCGCTGCTTACCAATCTGGCAACCGGTCTGTCCTCTGTGATGCTTTATGGAGATGATGCAGAGGATGGTGCCATTGCCGCTGCTTTTGAAAACGGTGTTCGCAGTGGCAAATCTAGACGAGTGCAGGCGCAAGACGGCGAAGAGTACTTCCTGAGCATGCAGGTTCCGGCCACGCGTATTGTGGCGGTGGGTGCTGTTCACATCACGCAGGCACTGGTTCCGATTGCTCAGACAGCAGGGTTTGACATTACGATTGTCGATCCACGCACTGCGTTTGCCTCCGAAGAACGGTTTCCTGAGGTCCCGTTGCTTGCTGAATGGCCGCAAGATGTGATGGCGCAGTTGAAATTAGATCCCTTTACCGCCATTGCTGCGGTGACCCACGACCCGAAAATTGATGATGTGCCGCTGATGGAAGCGCTGAAAGCTGGCTGCTTTTATGTCGGCGCATTAGGAAGCCGCAAGACACATGCAAAACGCTGTGAGCGCTTTCTCGCGGCTGGCATGAGCGAAGAGGACCTTGCCCGTATCAAAGCGCCAATCGGTCTTGATATTGGCGCAGCCAACCCAGCCGAGATTGCAGTGGCGGTGCTTGCGGAGATCATTGTGACCTTGCGTGGGACCAAGGCAGACCAGAAGAAGGCGGGCTGACGTGAAATTTGGAAGCAGATCAGTCGCAGAGAGTGCAGGATGTTACCTTGCCCACTCCATCAAACATAATGGCCTCTCCCTCTCCAAAGGACATCAGCTCAGTGATGCGGATGTGAACCAGTTGATTGCAGCAGGATTTGCGGAGGTGATTGTTGCACAAGTTGAGGCAACTGATCTGCACGAAGATGACGCCGCTGCTTTGCTGGCCAACCATGCTTGCGGCGCAGCTGTTTCTGCTTCTACGCCCTTTACCGGACGCTCCAACCTTTATGCCTCGCAAAGCGGGATTTTGCAGGTAGATGCTGAGAAAGTGACAGAAGCTAACCTGATTGATCCGGCTATCACGTTTGCCTGCTTGCCTCCGTTCACAGAAGTTCGCGAAGGGCGCATGCTTGCGACTGCGAAAATTATTCCGTTGGCTGTTGATCAGAAGCTGGCACAGAGCGCTGTGGACAAGATTTCCGAGGCTATCTCCGTGGCCGCTTATATGCCGAAATCGGTTGCAGTCATTTCCACGACGCTTCCGCACCTGAAAGAGACAGTCATTGCAAAGAGCCTTCGTGTTTTGCAGGAGCGGCTGGACATTGCAGCAAGTACGATTGCTGCGGATGTGCGTGTGCCCCACGAAGAAGAGGCTCTTACGAATGCGCTTGGCACAGAGCAAGTGCAGGATGCTGATCTGATTGTTGTGTTTGGTGCTTCAGCGGTGGTGGACCAAGGGGATGTTATTCCTGCTGCTCTTCAAGCAGCTGGTGGGGAGCTCATCCATTTTGGGATGCCGGTTGATCCGGGCAACCTGCTCGTACTTGGGGAGCTGAATGGCATCCCAGTTATTGGTGCGCCAGGATGTGCGCGGAGTCCGCAAGAGAACGGATTTGACTGGATCCTGCAGCGCTTGCTGGCCAATATCCGCGTTACCAGCAGAGACATCATGTCGATGGGGGTTGGCGGGCTTTTGAAAGAAATCCATAGTCGTCCTCACCCCCGAGACCATCCTCTCTCTGAGGAGGCTGATAAAGCCACCTGCAGCGGCATTCTACTAGCGGCAGGTAACTCCTCTCGCATGGGAGACCACAACAAACTGCTGGCGCTTATTGATGGGAAGCCTGTCGTCCGGCTTGTTGCCGAGCATGCGCTTGCGAGTGAGTTGAATGAGCTCATTGTCGTCACAGGTGCGATGGCCTCTAAGGTGGAAGAGGCGCTTTCCGGGTTGCCGATCCGGTTCAGACATAATGCTGAGTACGATGAAGGTATTTCATCCTCCGTCAAAAAGGGAATCGAGAGCGTCAACGACCAATCACAGGCTGCACTCATTCTGCTCGGTGATATGCCTTTCGTATCCACGGATGACATCAACAAGCTTTTAAAGAATCACGATTCCAAGCAGGATCAGCTGATCGGCGTCTCTACAACGCATGGCAAACGAGGCAATCCAGTGCTTTGGGATCGTGCGTTTTTTGATGATCTCCTCAGTCTGCGAGGTGATATTGGCGGCAAACCAATCATTCAACAGAATCCTTCGGTGGTTTATACCGTGGAGCTTGGAGAAGCTGCGCGACGTGATTTGGATGATCCCGAAGCACTTCACAATGCCGGTGGTGTACTGGGAAGGCACTCTGAAAAACCATAATTCGCCACAATTGATGAATCAATTTAGTGCAGTAACCACAACAATTCAGCAGAATTCGCGTGGTGGTTAATATTGGTGCATACACATCCACTCTGTTATCTATTTGTTTTACTTACACAATTAAAAATCAGAAAAATATTTTATCCAGATTTTCTTGTGTAAGCATTTTTACACAGCTAAAAATATCTAGCAATTTGGAAAGGGGAGAGATAATCTTTTTCCCGTCCGGTAAATTTGTTTGCTTTTAATGTAGCAAAAGAAAATTCCGGTGATCCCATAATCAAAAATGGTTCCAACGATCCAACGGCGAGCATGGTATTCACGCTCCTCCCGCGTGCATGCAAGTGTTGATCGACTGGCTCCAAAGAACAAGGGTAGGTAAATGAAAGCACCAGTTATGCCTAAGGCGGGCCAGTGTAAGTGGACTGAAGGTGACAGCGGGAGCTATACATTCCCTTGCAAGAACCGCGCTGAAAATGGCTCTTATTGCGACCACCATCGCACGATTGTTTACGAGACACCTGAGCAGCGCAAAGCGCGTGCTGAGGAAATGCGCGCTGCAAACGCAGCAGCAAATAAAAAGAGACTTGCAGCCTAATCGACTGGGCTGCTCGTTCATCCTGTGCTCTTTTCTCCCGCTAACGGTTTAAAGAGCCTGCTTTCTGCATAGGCAGATACAAAAAAGCCTCGGCACTGCCGAGGCTTTTGTTTTTCTTGGCATCGAAGTGCAATCAGGAAGCTTTGATAGCTGCCTGCAGCTCTTGCAGCTGGGAAAGTACCAGCCGTGCAGCCTGACGTGCATCTTCGTCCTTAGCATCAGCTACATCTTCACTCGCATCTTGAATCTGCTGTGCGATGTAACCTGCATCAAGATCGGCCATCGGGATCGCCTGTTCCGCCAGAACAGTCATGCCAGACGCGGAAACGTCAGCAAAACCACCCCGCACGAAGTATTCGTGCTTGGAACCATCTTCGCTGAGCGCTTTAACAACACCCGGACGCATGGTTGACAAGAACGGCGAGTGACCAGCGCCAACACCAAATTCACCTTCAGTGCCTGGCACGATTACGTCAGTAACCTTTGCCGAGAGCAGAAGGCGCTCTGGTGAAACCAGCTCAAACTGAAATGCTTCAGCCATTTAGCTCATCCTCTATCCGTTTCTAAGAGTGACGCTAAAAGCGTCACCCAAAGAAGTCACCGGTTCAAAAGAACCGAGATTAAGCAGCGTCCTCAGCCAGCTTAGCCGCTTTCTCGATTGCCTCATCCATAGAGCCAACCATGTAGAATGCAGCTTCTGGCAGGTGGTCGTATTCACCAGCAACAAGGCCTTTAAAGCCTTTGATGGTGTCTTCGAGCGCAACCAGCTTACCTGGGGAACCAGTGAACACCTCAGCAACAAAGAACGGCTGGGACATGAAGCGCTCGATCTTACGTGCGCGAGCAACAACCAGCTTATCTTCTTCAGAAAGTTCATCCATGCCAAGGATGGCGATGATGTCCTGAAGTGCTTTGTAGCGCTGAAGTGTTTCCTGGACCTGGGTCGCAACTTCGTAGTGCTCGTCACCGATGATGCGCGGGTCAAGCATACGAGAGGAGGAATCCAGTGGATCCACTGCAGGATAGATGCCTTTTTCAGCGATCGCACGGTTAAGAACCGTAGTCGCGTCCAAGTGAGCAAATGTGGAAGCAGGTGCAGGGTCAGTCAAGTCATCCGCAGGAACATAAACGGCCTGTACGGAAGTGATAGAACCTTTAGATGTGGTCGTAATACGCTCCTGCATGCCGCCCATATCGGTAGCAAGTGTAGGCTGATAGCCCACAGCAGAAGGAATACGGCCGAGAAGTGCGGACACTTCAGCACCAGCCTGCGTAAAGCGGAAGATGTTGTCCACGAAGAACAGAACGTCCTGGCCTTTATCACGGAAGTCTTCCGCAATGGTCAGACCTGTCAGAGCAACACGTGCACGTGCTCCTGGAGGTTCGTTCATCTGACCGTAAACAAGAGCAGCTTTAGAACCTTCGCCGCCTTTTTCCTTGTTCACGCCGGATTCGATCATTTCCCAGTAAAGGTCGTTACCTTCACGAGTACGCTCACCAACACCAGCGAATACGGAGTAACCGCCGTGTGCTTTAGCAACGTTGTTGATCAATTCCATGATGAGAACGGTTTTACCAACGCCCGCACCACCGAACAGGCCGATCTTACCACCCTTTGCGTAAGGAGCGATAAGGTCAACAACCTTAATGCCGGTTGGAAGGATCTCAGCTTCTGTAGACTGCTCTACAAATGCTGGAGCTTCCTGGTGGATACCGCGTTTGGCATCATGTTCAATTGGACCAGCTTCATCGACAGGCTCACCAATCACGTTCATGATGCGGCCCAGAGTGCCATCACCAACAGGAACTGCGATAGGTTCGCCAGTGTCGCGTACTTCCTGACCACGAACGAGACCTTCGGACGCGTCCATGCAGATTGTACGTACTGTATTTTCGCCCAGATGCTGAGCAACTTCGAGAACCAGACGGTTACCGCCGTTGTCAGTTTCCAGAGCGTTCAGAATTGCAGGGAGTTCACCTGGAAAGTGAACGTCGACAACAGCGCCGATTACCTGCGTGATCTGTCCGACTTTCGTGTCAGCCATCACTTAAATCCTCGTCTCAACTCGGTCAGAGCGCTTCCGCGCCCGCAATAATTTCAATCAGTTCCGTCGTGATCTGTGCCTGACGCTGACGGTTGTACGTCGTTGTCAGTTTGTCGATCATCTCGCCGGCATTACGCGTTGCACTGTCCATAGCGGCCATGCGCGCGCCCTGCTCGGAGGCACCGTTTTCAAGGATTGCGCTGTAAATCTGAATAGCGACGTTACGTGGCAGAAGGGTCTCAAGGATCTCCTGTTCACCTGGTTCGTATTCATAAAGCGCGTCCTCAGAGGAACCGTCCTGAGCTTCATCTTTCGCTTCAAACTGAGCTGGGATGAGCTGCTTGGCGGTCGGAACCTGACTGATTACCGATTGGAACTGCGCGTAAAACAGTGTGCAAACATCGTATTTCTCATCCTGGAACATTTCCATGACGAGATCGCCGATGTGCTTTGTGTCGCTGAATTCAACAGATTTCAGGCCGCGTAGTTCGATATTCTCTACAATGTGCTGACCGTAGCCACGCTTCAGGGCATCATGCCCCTTCTTACCAACGGTGACGATCTTGACCGTCTTACCTTCGGAAAGAAGTTTGTCTGCGTGCTCACGTGCCAGACGTGCTATCGACGAGTTGAAACCACCACAGAGGCCACGCTCTGCTGTGCAGACGAGGAGCAGATGTGTCTGATCCCGTCCTGTACCCGTCATCAGCTTCGGCGCATCATCCCGACCTTCGAACCCAGCTGCAAGATTGCCAAGTACTGTCCCCATGCGTTCAGCATAGGGACGACCTGCTTCTGCAGCATCCTGGGCACGACGCAGTTTCGCCGCGGCCACCATTTTCATGGCCTTGGTGATTTTCTGCGTCGCTTTGACCGAAGCGATGCGGTTTTTTAGGTCCTTGAGGCTCGCCATGGGCGCTCTCGTTCCTTATCCCGTTGCTTCGAATTAACCGAGGGTCTTGACGTAAGCTTCCACTGCAGCTTTCAGCTTGTCAGTCAAATCGGCGTCGAGTGCCTTCTTCTCCCAGATAGCGGAGAGAAGGTCTGCATGTTCTGCACGCAAGAAGCGCAGCAGGCCAGCTTCAAACTCGCGAACCTCACCAACCGGACGATCGTCCAGGTAGCCGTTCACACCAGCGAAGATCACTGCAACCTGTTCTTCCGTTTTAAGCGGAGAGAACTGCGGCTGTTTCAGCAATTCGGTCAGGCGTGCACCACGGTTCAGAAGCTTCTGAGTGGTTGCATCCAGATCAGAACCAAACTGCGCGAACGCAGCCATTTCACGGTACTGAGCCAGCTCACCCTTAACCGGGCCAGCAACCTGCTTCATCGCTTTAATCTGAGCGGAAGAGCCCACACGAGAAACTGACAGACCAACGTTAACCGCTGGACGAATGCCCTGGAAGAACAGATCGGTTTCAAGGAAGATCTGACCGTCGGTGATGGAGATCACGTTGGTCGGAATAAACGCAGAAACGTCACCACCCTGAGTTTCGATCACTGGCAGCGCGGTCAGAGAACCGAGGCCGTGATCTTCGTTCAGCTTCGCAGAACGCTCGAGCAGACGGGAGTGCAGGTAGAACACGTCACCAGGGTACGCTTCACGTCCTGGTGGACGACGGAGCAACAGGGACATCTGGCGATACGCAACAGCCTGCTTGGAAAGGTCATCATAACCGATCACAGCGTGCATGGAGTTGTCGCGGAAGTACTCACCCATTGTGGTGCCTGCGAACGGTGCCAGATACTGCAATGGAGCAGGATCAGACGCTGTTGCAGCAACAACGATGGAGTATTCCAGAGCACCAGCGTCTTCCAGAGCTTTCACGAACTGAGCAACAGTTGAACGCTTCTGGCCAACCGCAACATAGATGCAGTACAGCTTTTCGTGTTCGTCGTCAGATGCGTGCAAAGGCTTCTGGTTGAGGAAGGTGTCGAGGATGATAGCGGTTTTACCGGTCTGACGGTCACCAATCACCAATTCGCGCTGACCACGTCCGATTGGAATCAAAGCATCAATCGCTTTAAGACCTGTAGACATTGGCTCGTGAACGGACTTACGAGGCAGAATGCCTGGTGCCTTCACGTCAACGCGACGACGTTCAGTAGATTCGATCGGACCTTTGCCGTCGATTGGGTTACCGAGTGGATCGACAACGCGACCCAACAGACCCTTACCTACTGGAACTTCCACAATAGCGCCGGTACGTTTTACCGTGTCGCCTTCTTTAATGTCACGGTCGCTACCGAAGATAACAACACCGACATTGTCAGTTTCAAGGTTCAATGCCATTCCCCGGATACCACCTGGGAATTCAACCATTTCACCCGCCTGGACGTTGTCCAGGCCGTAAACGCGGGCAATGCCGTCGCCTACGGAAAGTACTTGACCAACTTCAGTCACTTCAGCTTCTTGGCCGAAGTTCTTGATCTGGTCCTTGAGGATAGCGGAAATTTCCGCAGCCCGAATATCCATCAACCGACCTCTTTCATCGCGAACTTAAGAGAGTTGAGCTTGGTTCGCAGTGACGTATCAATCATCCGGCTGCCGATCTTCACGATCAGACCACCAAGAATGGATGAGTCCACCTTCACTACAATCTTCACATTCTTGCCCGTAGAAGCGTTGAGTGCTTCTTTAAGAGCTGCGACATGCTCAGCGTTTAATTCCGTTGCAGAGGTTACTAGAGCAGTAACTTCTCCACGCTTTGCAGCAAGCTGCTCACGGAAACCCTGAATCATGCCTGGAACGGCAAAGAGGCGCCTGTTTTGGGCAACCAACTTCACAAAATTTGCGGTCAGGCCGGAAATTCCGGCCTTTTCCAAAATAGCAGAGATCGCCTTTAATTGAGCGTCTGCACTAAAAACGGGGCTCTTGATAAGACGATCAAGATCAGCACTCTCGTTCAAGAGTGCCTCAAACTGGTCGAGACCCTTCTCCACCTCTGCCGTCGCACCCTGCTCCTCAGCAAGGTCCAACAGCGCAGAAGCATAACGCAAGGCCACGCCCGAAATGAGAGATACGTTGTCAGTCACTGGATCCGTGCTCTCCCGCGCATACAAGATTCTGGCGGCTGGCTCGCCGGAAATCCAAATCCTTGATAAGTCGCGTCTAATTCAATTTGAATGGCACAATCTGAGATAACCGTGCCGATAAAGCCGCGCTTCGCATAGCACACGCTTGAACACCTTGCAACATGGCGTAGGTATTCCAACGCATACATTGAGGTATCAAACTTTCTGCGCAGCACTACATGAAACTTTGGGGGTCAACATCAACCTGCACTCTGATACCGCCAGTTGGCTTGGGAGCGGCAGACAACCAGTTTCTCAGAAAGCCTTGTAAATCAACACTCCGGGGTGCGATTGCGAGCAAACGGAACCGATATCTGCCCCTCACCAGCGCCATTGCAGCCTCTGCCGGACCGAGGATTTGAACGCCTTCCGAACTAGGACTATTTACTGCAAGAGTTTTGGAAAATTTTTCGGTGAGAGTTCTATCCGCTCCAGAGATAATCAATGCTGCGAGTCTGCCGAATGGAGGCAGGCCGGCGTTTTCTCGCGACTCGATTTCCGCAGCGTAAAATTCTTCGGGATTTCCGGAGAGAAGTGCCTTTATAACGGGCTGGTCAGGGTTGTAAGTTTGCAGCAATCCCCTGCCTTTTCCGTGTATTCGGCCAGCACGTCCCGTCACCTGAGCCAGAAGCTGGAAAGTGCGCTCTGCTGCCCTTGGATCGCCATTTGCAAGACCCAAATCAGCATCAACCACCCCTACAAGGGTCATTAGCGGAAAGTTATGCCCTTTGGCGACCAATTGCGTGCCGATGACAATGTCAACTTCGCCCGTTTCAACGAGCTTCATTTCGCGATTTATGCGCTCTGTTCCGCCCGGTAAATCCGAGGAGAGAACAAGGACGCGCGCCTCGGGAAATAACGCTGAGACATCTTCAGCAATTCGTTCCACGCCAGGACCACATGCAACCAGTGTATCGGGCTTACTGCATTCCGGGCATTTATCCGGTACAGGCTGTGAATAGCCGCAGTGATGACATACCAATTTGCCCTTAAAGCGGTGCTCCACAAGCCAAGCTGAGCAGTTTTCACAATGGAACCGATGGCCGCAGGTTCTGCACAGGGTCAGTGGGGCATAACCCCTACGGTTCAAAAAGAGCAGAACCTGATTACCGTTGGTCAGTGTTTCCTGAATCTCATTGACCAGTGCAGGTGCCAGCCATTTGCCCCGCTCAGGCCCATCGCAGCGCATATCAATGCCTTTGATTACTGGCATTTCCGCACCGGAAGCACGCACTGGAAGCACGATTTTCCTGTATCGGCCCAGCTTTGCATTTACCTGACTTTCCACAGATGGTGTTGCACTGGCGAGCACGACAGGGAAACCAGAGATATGCCCCCGAACAACGGCCATATCCCTAGCGTTGTAGGGAACGCGATCATCTTGCTTGTAGGCTGTATCATGCTCTTCATCCACGACCAGCAAACCTAGCCTGTGAAAAGGAAGGAAAAGTGCTGACCGCGCACCTACAACGACCTTCACTTCGCCATTTGCGACTCCCCGCCACGTTCTTGCGCGTCGTTTTGGAGGTACTTGCGAGTGCCATTCGGCTGGTCTGACCCCAAATCGCTGCTCAAACCGCTCCAAAAACTGGTTGGTGAGCGCAATTTCGGGGATGAGAACCAGAGCCTGCTCGTTGTTTCTGAGAGCTTCGGCGACGGCTTCGAAATAAACTTCGGTCTTTCCTGACCCTGTCACCCCATCGATAAGGAAGGCTTTGAAGCCTTTTCCGATGGACTCACACAACTGATTCGCGGCACCTTCCTGAAGATCTGTCAGCTTTCTGCCCGGAAGAGATGGATCAGGATCCGGTAGTGGCGGGGTTGCTGGCAGCATTGCTTCTTCCAGCACGCCTTGCTTTTTAAGGCCGTCGATGACCGAGGAGCTGACACCAGCAGCTCCCGCTAAACCGGGGCGTGTCCATGCCATGCCATTTTCGACGAGTTCCATGACTTTTGAGCGCGCAGGTGTCATGCGGTCCGGCTGCATGCCATCAATGTAGCGCACACCAGAGAGCAGCGTTTCTGGTTCCAAAGCCTCCTCAGAACGCAGCACCATGCGCAAAACCATGCCGGGAGCGCCCAGCGTCCATGCGGCAACCCAGTCTATGTATTTCCTAAGATCTTCAGCGATTGGGGGCGTATCGTAGACATGCAGGATGCTTTTCAGCCTTTTGGGATTAACCTTTGTGTCTGGTTCTCCATCCCAAACGGCACCGATCACCTCACGCGGGCCAAGAGGCACACGCACGATGGAACCGGGGCGTACGTCCATGTCAGCGGGTACTTTATAGGAATAAGCACCTGCGACAGCGACAGGAACCAGCACAGGTACAATAACCTCTGGTTCACACATCTGGCCGTTGCCAAAAAACTCAGTTTGCTGACTCACGAAACTCCATTCCTTGTTGAGCACTTGCTGGTTTTGCCGCGCATTCTTATCCTAAAACCGAAATCCAGTTTTCGGGAATACGCTTTAGCGGGTTTTACTCTTGTTGTTTCTATACACTCTGGGCTAAACACATACCGGAATTCCCCCCTAGGCCTCCGGTACCCTACGAGAGGCTACTAAGAAATCAGGAGCCTTTCCGGCATGAAATTCTTCGTTGATACTGCTGACACCAACGACATTAAAGAGCTGGCTGCAACCGGTCTTCTCGATGGTGTTACCACTAACCCATCTCTTATCATGAAATCTGGCCGTCCAATGAAAGAAGTCATCGCAGAGATCTGCGAGCTTGTGGATGGTCCTGTTTCTGCTGAAGTTGTCGCAACCGACGCTGAAGGCATGCTGAAAGAAGCTGAAGAGCTGATCGCAATTGCAGATAACATCTGCATCAAGCTGCCTTTGACATTGGAAGGCCTGAAGGCTTGCCGCGTTCTGGCGAACAAAGGCGTGCAGACCAACGTGACCCTTTGCTTCTCTGCAAACCAGGCTCTTCTGGCTGCAAAAGCTGGCGCGACCTTCATCTCTCCATTCATTGGCCGTCTGGACGACATCAACATTGAAGGCCTGGACCTGATTGCTGAAATCCGTCAGATCTATGATAACTACGGCTTCACCACCGAAATTCTTGCAGCTTCTATCCGTAGCGCAAACCACGTAAAAGACTGCGCGCTCATCGGCGCTGATGTTGCAACTATCCCACCTTCAACACTGAAGGGCCTCGTGAAGCACCCATTGACCGACAAAGGTCTGGAAGCATTCATGAAGGACTGGGCAGCAACCGGTCAGAGCATCGTTTAAGCTCATTTCGTTTTCGCATATCGCGATGATATTAAGCGCGGGCCATTGGGTCCGCGTTTTTTGTTTTATCGTGCAGTCTCAGCCAGCCCAAGCCTATCTAAAATTCAGGTATCCGCAGTATGACCACGAAAATCCTGATAAGTGCGTGCTTGCTTGGTGAGCCAGTCCGCTACAACGGCAGTGGCCTACCACTTGAAAGCAGTATTCTAACTGGTTGGAAGGAAGCCGGTATTCTGGTGCCCCTTTGCCCGGAAGTCGCAGCAGGATTTCCAACACCGCGCCCACCAGCTGAGATTGAAGAGAACCAATTGGGCACAGATGTTCTCGAAGGCCATGGCGGAATTTTTGAAGACAATGGGCGCGACGTCACCAACCAGTTTCGCCTTGGTGCTAGCATCGCGGTACAGACCGCTCTTGAAGAAAGTTGCCGTTTTGCTTTGCTGACGGATGGCAGCCCATCCTGCGGGAGCACTTTTATCTATAGTGGGCATCATGATGGGCAAACTCGTTCTGGCCTGGGTGTCGTCGCTGCTGATCTGCTCAAGAACGGCGTTGAGGTATTTGCTCAGCATCAAATTCGTGAATTAGCAGCGCGATTGCGCTCTTAGAACCTCCGTTTAACCCTCAATCTCTCCTCCCCTCATCTTGCTTGGCAAGGTTCACACCCATTCATTCGGTCAAAGTGGACCAGCACAAACCAGTATCCACCGCGTCAAACAGTGTTGGCAGGGTTTTCTTAACTCTCCCTCGCCAGTTTCTGATGGTGAACTTGAATATGTCGCGTGCATTTCATTCACGCGCCTCATTCAAGATCTTTATTAATGCGTATCCTTATCTGAAAACCGGAGACCACTTTTCAGGGATACGCTTGCGAAAGACTCCTTCATGCGTAACCTCATCGTATTCTCTGCTGCCCTTTTAGCTTGCATCTGGACAACTGCAGCCTTTTCTGCGCCGCCAACCAGCTTCTCTCAGGCCAAGCGCCTGTTGGAGAAGCATATTTATCCGTCAGAAGAGTATCGCGAGACCTTCTATTGTGGTTGCACCTACAATGGAAAGAAGCAGGTTGATGCGGACAGTTGCGGGTATACTCCGCGCAAAAACGCCAAGCGCGGCAAGCGGATTGAGTGGGAGCATATTGTTCCGGCCTCCCGTTTTGGCAAAACCCGGGCTTGCTGGAGTGAAGGCGACCCTGCCTGCACCACCAAGAAGGGCAAATCCTATAAGGGCCGCCGGTGCTGCTCTAAAGTTGATGCAGATTTCAAGCGCATGGAAGCTGATCTCCATAACCTCGTTCCAGCCGTTGGTGAGTTAAACGGAGACCGCTCCAATTATCGCATGGCCGTTATTACTGGCGAAGACCGGACTTACGGTGCTTGTGACTTTGAGATTGACAGCAGCCGGAAAGTTGCCGAGCCGATGGCTGAGACGCGCGGTGATATTGCGCGGATCTATCTGTACATGCAGACCACCTACGGCATGCCTCTGACAGAGACTGAAGTGGAGATGTTCAACAATTGGATGGCAGAGGATCCGGTCTCTGAAGAAGAGCAGCTGCGTGATGCTCGCATCCTGGAAATTCAAGGCAACACCAATCCACTTATTTCGGTTGGTTTCTAGCTAGGTCCTCTTTTCGCTTCCTACCGTCATAATTGTGTACCGACACATCATCTACCCTAGGGTAAGGTGTTATGACGGTGGGAGGGTACAATGGCAGTTGAAACTGAGAATCTTAAATTCCTTGTTGGTCCGAAGACAGTCCTCGATCATTTAGAGGATAACCCGCTGGATGATCTTGAGGGCGAGATTATCGGGTTTATTGATGCTGCAGAGCGCTCGCTCGACATAGCAATTCAAGAAATAGACAATAAACGCATAACCAACGCACTTATCAACGCAAAGCGACGCGGGGTGCGGGTGCGAGTGGTGTCCGAGGCGGATTACCTGAGCGTAGATGAGCCAGCAGACGACCCGCACTCAAGCGACCCTCGTGTTGAGAACGAGGTGAACCGGCAACTTCACGCGGCGTTGCTGCGCTCTAAGGTGTGGGTTCGGACTGACTTTAACCCACGGATATTCCATCAGAAATTCATCATTCGCGATGGCAATGCTGTTCTGACCGGCTCCACAAACTTCACTGAGACCGGCACACATCGCAACCTGAACCATCTTCTCATCATCAAGAATGAGAAGGTTGCCGATATCTTTGAACGGGAATTCAGGGAGATTAAACGGGGGCGATTTGGCCGATACAGCGTTGATGACAACGAAGCCGAGAACACACCGAAAGAAGTGATTGTTGACGACATCCGCGTGAAAGTTTGCTTTGCACCGGACCACGCACCAGAGATGGAAGTCACCAAACAGATGACAAAAGCTAAGGAACGAGTGGACTTTGCTATCTTCACCTTCTCCAAAAGCTCCGGCATTGATGATGCCATGTTGCTGCTGATGGAGGCTGGGCGAAAGGTGCGTGGTGCGCTTGATGCCCGGCAAGGCGGACAGGACTGGGCAGCCACTCAGCCTTTAGCAGAAGCTGGTGCTGATTTGCATTTCGTTCGCGGTTCAAGCCGAATTGGTAAGCTTCATCATAAGCTTATGGTAATTGATGATAGCATTATGATTGTCGGCAGCTTCAATTACACAGGCCCGGCGAACCGGTTTAATGACGAGAACATCGTCGTTTTGGGGGATTCTGTGGTGCCAACCGAGAACCAGAAACGGTTTGCGATGGCCGCTCGGCAGGAAATTGACCGGATCATCAGTGATCACGGGCAGCCAATCGTCATCAACTGAATTTGCGCAGGCATTTCGCAAAGGCGTGTATGTTTATCTTTTGGTAACCATTCAGCCAGATTTGGCGCTTACACTTTGCGAATGGCAAATTCCCTTGATAGCGGCGAAGACTTACTCATCATCTGCAAACCAGATGTTACCGCAGCGATAGAAGACTGGATTGATCATCTGGGCTCTGAACGGCGACTGGCTGAACGGACACTGGAAGCGTATGAGCGTGATGCCCGTCAGTTCCTGCGTTTCATGACCAGTTACGAGGGTGAACCGGTTGCTCTACGGCATCTGGAGTCTTTGAAACCAAAGGACTTTCGCGCTTTTCTGGCGACACGTCGGAAGGATGGCGCGCAGACGCGGACACTGGCCCGTGGCCTTGCTGGCATCCGCTCTTTCCTCTCGTTTTTGGAGGAGCGCGGTGAGGTGAATGCGGCTGGAGCTGCGGCGGTCCGTACGCCGAGACTTCCCCGTAGCCTACCCAAGCCTATCCCCGTTGAGGAAGCCAAAGCAATTGTCAGCAGCGATCTCGCTTTCGAGGACACTCCCTGGGTTGAAGCCCGTAACGCAGCCGTCTTCACGCTGCTCTACGGCTGCGGCCTCCGCATCTCTGAAGCGCTGTCTCTAACATCGGCCTCGGCACCGAAGGAGGGGGATAAATCACTGAAGATTCGCGGTAAAGGCAACAAAGAACGGCTTGTTCCGGTTCTGCCAGTGGTAATAGAAGCTATCGAGGCCTACAAAGAGCAGTGCCCCTATGACCTGTCAGGCAGCTCCCCGCTGTTTCGCGGCGTTCGTGGCGGACCGCTAAATGCACGTATGATCCAGCTGGCCATGCAGAAAATCCGCAGTGCTCTCGGACTTCCGGATACTGCAACCCCACATGCTTTACGCCACTCTTTTGCAACTCACTTACTCTCTGAAGGCGGGGATTTGAGGAGCATTCAGGAGCTTCTGGGTCACGCAAGTCTTTCTACCACACAGATTTATACCGAAGTGAACAGTGCACAGCTGTTGGACGCTTATGACAAGGCACACCCGCGTCGTTGATAGGTTATCCCGCTCCCTCACATCACCTTGATCTCCCTTAGCAGATCCCCTAGGTTCGGCAATGTGAAACGGGGTGCCCGACACTTGTGTTGTGGCTGAGATTATACTCGAAGAACCTGCTCTGGATAATTCCAGCGAAGGGAGCACTCACACCGTGTTGGGGGATAGTTTCTTCTGGCGGCATGCCAAGGCCCTGACACCAGCTCTCTTTCGCACAACAAGACCGAGGATAAAAATGGGTCGTGTCGAAAGCGCTTGCGCAACTCTTTCCGCAATTCGTGAAAACAGTCCACTCGTCCATAACATGACGAACATCGTGGTAGCGAATACCACTGCTAACGCCCTGCTGGCCATTGGCGCTTCTCCTGCCATGGTGGATGGACCAGAGGAAGCCCCTGAACTTGCAAGTGTTGCAGGTGCATTAGTGGTCAACGTTGGCACGGTTACCCCTGCTCAGGCAGAGGCAATGAAGCTGGCGACAACTGCAGCTCTCAAAGCAGGTCGCCCTTGGGTGCTGGACCCGGTGGCTGTTGGAGCGCTGACCTTCCGCACCAAGCTGGCTGGTGAATTGCTGGAGAACAAGCCGAGCGTTATTCGCGGCAATGCCTCTGAAATCATGGCACTTGCTGGTCTGGGTGCAGGTGGAAAAGGCGTTGATAGCACCGATAGTTCTGAGGCTGCTCTCGCAGGAGCAAAAGAACTGGCGAAGCAGACGGGCGCTGTTGTTGTTGTCTCTGGGCCGGTGGATTTCATCACAGACGGCAAACGCACAGCTGAAGTCTCCAACGGGGATAAGATGATGCCTTATGTGACTGGTCTTGGCTGCACGGCAACGGCTTTGACTGGCGCAACATTGGCTGTTTGCGACAACCCGTTTGATGCCGCTGTTGATGCAATGGTCTTTCTCGGAGTTGTTGGTGAGATTGCTGCAAAAAATTCAGCCGGACCAGCAAGCTTACAGCTGGATATCATTAACGGTCTCTATCAGCTGAACAGCGATATCCTCAACGCAACAACACGGGTTGAAATGCATGAAGCCGTTGCTTGATCTTTCCGTTTATCTGGTGCTGGGGCCGCAAGACTGCCCCGGTCAGGATCCCGTCGACATTGCAGTTGCAGCTGCACAAAACGGCGCAACTTTGGCCCAGCTTAGAGACAAGACCGGCAGCACACGTGAGCAAATTGAGCTCGCAGAGCGGTTGATGCAAGCGTTGAAGCCGCTGAATGTGCCGTTGATCATCAATGACCGTGTGGATGTTGCGTTAGCCGTTAATGCGGACGGGGTTCATGTTGGGCAGGATGATATGGATGCCACGAAAGCCCGGGAGTTGATTGGCGCTAATAAGCTGCTTGGCCTATCGGTCAGCACTCAGGATGAACTTGATGCTGCGGATATTTCTGCCTGCGATTACCTTGGCATAGGCGCCTGCTTCCCGACGGGCAGTAAGGATGATGCGGCTGAGGTGGGCATGCGGAGCTTTGCAGGTCTGACAGCTCAGTCTCAGTTGCCTGTGGTTGGAATTGGCGGAATTTCGCTTGCTAATGCGGATCAGGTGATCAAAGCTGGAGCAGATGGAGTTGCAGTTATTTCAGCAATCTGTGGGGCATCTAGTCCTTCCGCAGCTACGCGCAAGCTTCAGGACATCATCAAAAGCGTAAAAGACCTAGGGTGATAGGATAAAACACGCATTTACTCCTCGCAGAGCCCATTTACATTGATATATGAGAGGACTAGGCGGGGAGCTTTTAGTCATGAAACTTAGACAAACAACATTTATGTGCATGTTCTTCAGCACGTTTGCTTTTCTTGTTTCAGCAGCTCAAGCTCAAACAGCCTGTGAAGTCCGCAAATCGGAGATGGCGGAGCTGGGGGACTGGGAAAACCCCAAAGCACGTTTGAAAGAGCTTTCTCAGATTGAAGTTGAAGGCCAGTGCCTTGATGGACAACTGGTTGTGCGCGCCCGCGCATTTACCAGCTGCTCTCCTCGCGATTGCAAATGGGGTTGGGCGCCAGGGCAGCTTAGTTTTTCTGGCGTACTCACGTTCCGGTTTGGTGGCTTCTTCAAAGCGCAACACATTGAGCTTCGGCCAATGGGGGAGCGTATTCAGGCTTACGTGCGAACAGAAAACCACGATCCAACGATTCCCAATAAGACCCGCAGCTACATCCTTGTTCGCCAATAGCAAAAAAGCCGCCTCAGTTTCCTGAAGCGGCTTTTTCTTAATCTGGAAGTTCCAGATTACATATGGATTGGCTTGGCGAATGTCGCCATAGCAGCTTCTTTCACTGCCTCAGACATTGTTGGGTGCGCATGACAGGTGCGACCCAGATCTTCAGAGGAACCGCCGAATTCCATCAGAACACATGCTTCGTGGATCATTTCGCCAGCCCCAACGCCAACGATATGAACGCCGAGCACGCGATCTGTTTCAGCGTCAGCCAGAACTTTCACAAAACCGTCGGTGTGAAGCGTCGCTTTCGCGCGACCGTTTGCGGAGAACGGGAACTTGCCGGACTTGAATTTGATGCCAGCAGCTTTCAACTCTTCTTCAGTCTTACCAACGCTGGCAACTTCCGGAGAGGTGTAAACAACACCAGGAATGACGTCATAGTTTACATGACCAGCCTGGCCGGAAAGCATTTCTGCAACAGCAACACCTTCGTCTTCCGCTTTGTGCGCAAGCATTGGGCCTGCGATCACATCACCGATAGCAAAGATACCGTCAACATTGGTCTTGTAGTGGTTGTCTGTCTTCACGCGGCCGCGCTCATCCAGTTCAACACCTGCTTCTGCCAGACCAAGACCTTCAGTGTAAGGACGACGGCCGATTGCGACGAGAACCACGTCTGCATCCAGAGCTGCTGCGGCGGCTTCACCCGCTGCTGGCTCAACGGTCACTTCCAAAGCACGGCCTTTTTTCTGAACCGCAGTTACCTTGGAGGACAGCTTGAACTTGAGGCCCTGCTTTTTCAGCATACGCAGGAACTGCTTGGAAACGTCTGCATCCATTGGGCCAAGGATCTTGTCCATGAACTCAACAACGGTCACTTCAGCACCAAGACGGGCATAGACGGAACCAAGCTCAAGACCGATAACGCCAGCGCCGACAACAGTCATGCGGTTAGGCACTTTATCCAGAACCAAAGCGCCGGTTGAGGAGACGATAGTTTTTTCGTCAATCTCGATACCTGGCAGAGGCATCACGTCAGAACCTGTTGCGATCACGATGTTCTTGGTTTCAACGATGGAAGTAGAGCCGTCTTCAGCTTTTACTTCTACGCGACCAGCGCCAAGCACACGGCCAGTACCAGTGTGAACGTCGATCTTGTTCTTTTTGAAGAGGTAATCGATGCCGGTTACATTGCCGTCGATCACTTTGTCTTTGTGCGCCAGCATTGCCTTCCAGTCCACTTTGGGCTTGGAAGTTTTGATGCCCAGGGCTTCAAAGCTGTGGTTTGCTTCCTCAAACATTTCAGAAGCATGCAGCAGAGCTTTGGATGGAATACAACCGATGTTCAGGCAAGTACCACCATGGGTCTTACGCTTCTCAACTACAGCAACTTTCATGCCGAGCTGAGCTGCCTTGATTGCACAAACATAACCGCCTGGGCCGGTACCGATGACGACGAGATCGTAGGACATTTGCAAATCCCTGTAAGTAGGCGGGAGAAGGCTGCAACGAAGAGAAGTGCGCCAATTTCCCTTAAAACAAATGTGCCCGGCCAGTGCCGGGCACGTTTATATCAGAGGTCCAGAATCAGACGCTGTGGATCTTCAAGGCTCTCTTTAACGCGAACCAGGAAGGTCACTGCCTCTTTGCCGTCTACGATACGGTGATCGTAGGACAGAGCCAGATACATCATCGGACGGATTTCTACCTGACCGTTGATCGCAACCGGACGCTCCTGAATTTTGTGCATGCCGAGAATACCGGACTGCGGTGCGTTCAGGATTGGAGAGGACATCAGGGAGCCGTAAACACCGCCATTAGAGACGGTGAAAGTGCCACCCTGCATGTCTGCCATGGAGAGCTTGCCATCACGGCCTTTACGACCGAGGTTGCCGATTTCTTTTTCGATTTCAGCAATAGACATCTGGTCTGCATCACGAACAACAGGAACCACGAGACCCTTCGGAGTGCCAACAGCAACACCGATATGCGCGTAGTTTTTGTAGATGATGTCAGTGCCATCGATCTCAGCGTTTACAGCCGGGATTTCTTTAAGAGCATGGGTAATTGCTTTGGTGAAGAAACCCATGAAGCCAAGCTTTACGCCGTGCTTCTTCTCAAAGATGTCCTTGTACTGCTTGCGCAGGTCCATGATCGGCTTCATGTCCACTTCGTTGTAAGTGGTCAGCATAGCCGCAGTGTTCTGAGCATCTTTCAAGCGGCGCGCAATCGTCTGGCGTAGCTTGGTCATGCGAACACGTTCTTCACGCACTTCGTCAGTCGGAGCTGAAACGACGCGCACTGCAACAGGAGCTGGAGCAGCTGCCGGAGCAGCAGAAACGCCAGCAGCAACAGCTGCGAGAACATCACCTTTAAGAACCTGACCGCGCTTGCCAGAGCCTGCAACCTGATCAGCGGAGAGACCTTTTTCAGCCATCATCTTTGCTGCAGAAGGTGCTGCTGGCATGCTTGTGCCAGAAACCACTGGAGCTGCTCCGGCAGCTGCGCCGTCGCCTTTAGCGATTTTGCAGAGCAGGTTACCAGGCTCAACAGTTGCGCCAGTTGCCTGAGCGATTTCAACTACGGTACCAGCAACTGGGCTAGGTACTTCCTGAGCAGCTTTGTCTGTTTCCAGCTCAACGAGGATATCGTCAGCCTTTACAACGTCACCAACTTTAACTGACCATTCGCCAACTTCAGCTTCGGTAACGCTTTCACCAGCGTGTGGTACCAGAACTTCAACTGTTTCAGCAGCTGCAGCAGGCGCAGCTTTAGCAGCCGGTGCAGCTTCGGCAGCAGGAGCGGACACAGCACCAGCTGCGCCCTCTGCGATGGAACCAAGAAGGGCGCCAACTTCAACAGTATCGCCTTCTTTCACATCAATGCTATCCAGTTTACCAGCTACAGGCGCAGGTACTTCAACAGTTACCTTGTCTGTTTCCAGCTCAACCAGTGGCTCATCTGCATTCACCGCATCGCCCGGTTTTTTGAACCATTGAGCGATTGTTGCCTCGGTTACGGATTCACCCAGAGTGGGTACTCGAATTTCCGTCGCCATTGTCTCTATCTCTTTTCGTTTCAGGGCCCCTGAAAGGCCTGTCGGACTTACCTGATTACGAGGTACTTACTCGGCGAATGCATCGTCGAGGAAAGCTTGTAGCTGAGCCAAGTGCTTTGACATCAAGCCGGTTGCTGTAGCAGCAGCTGGTGGACGGCCAACGTAACGCGGGCGATGCACTTTTGCATTCACATGCTCCAGAACCCATTCAATATATTGTTGAATGAAGAACCAAGAGCCCATGTTCTTTGGCTCTTCCTGACACCAGACTACGTCTGCATTCTTGAAGCGGCCCATCTCTACGCACAGGGATTTGGTCGGGAATGGGTAGAGCTGCTCAACGCGGAGGATGTAAACATCGTTGATGTTACGTTTCTCACGCTCTTCGAGCAGGTCATAGTAGACCTTACCTGTACACAGGATCACGCGACGGATGTCTTCATCCTTCTTCAGCTCAACAGTTGAACCCGGGTTCGTCTGAGCATCATCGTGAAGGAGACGGTGGAAGCTTTCGTCTGCGCCGAAGTCTTCCAGTTTGGAAACTGCACGCTTGTGGCGGAGCAGAGACTTTGGCGTCATCAGAACGAGTGGCTTACGAATGTCACGCTTCAGCTGACGGCGAAGGATGTGGAAGTAGTTTGCCGGTGTCGAACAGTTCGCCACCTGCATGTTGTCTTCCGCGCACATCTGCAAGAAACGCTCAAGGCGTGCTGAGGAGTGTTCAGGCCCCTGACCTTCATAACCGTGCGGCAGCAAGCAAACCAGACCGGACATACGCAGCCATTTACGCTCACCAGAGGAGATGAACTGGTCGAACAGTACCTGTGCACCGTTGGCGAAGTCGCCGAACTGTGCTTCCCACATGGTCAGCGCATTTGGTTCTGTCAGCGAGTAACCGTATTCAAAGCCCAACACTGCTTCTTCAGACAGCATTGAGTTGATGACTTCATAACGGCCCTGCTTTTCACCAACGTGGTTCAGCGGGATGTAACGGTCTTCGTCTTCCTGATCATAAAGAACGGAGTGACGCTGAGAGAAGGTACCGCGCTCACAATCCTGACCGGACAAGCGAACGGAATGGCCTTCTTTCAGCAACGCACCGAATGCCATTGCCTCACCCATTGCCCAATCGATACCTTCACCGGTCTCGATCATTTTGGCACGGTTGTTCATGAAGCGGCGGATCGTGCGGTGTGCATTGAAGTCATCAGGAACATTGGTCAGCTTGCCGCCAAGGTCCTTGAGTTCATCCATTGAAAGACCAGTAGAACCACGACGCGGCTCATCGACTTCCTTAGCAATCTTCATCTTAGACCAACGGCCATCAAGCCAGTCGGCTTTGTTTGGCTTGTAGGTTTGGCCTGTTTCGAATTCACGATCCAGATGCGAACGCCAATCAGCTTTTGCTTTATTCACGTCCTCAGCAGACATCAGACCTTCTTTGACCAGCTTGTCAGCATAGATCTGAAGGGTTGTTTCATGCTTGCGGATCTTGCGGTACATGATTGGCTGCGTAAACGCAGGCTCGTCACCTTCGTTATGGCCAAAGCGGCGATAACAGATGATATCAATCACGACTGGGCGTCCGAACTTCTGACGATATTCAGTTGCAATCTTTGCAGCAAAAGTAACAGCTTCCGGATCATCACCATTTGCATGGAAGATCGGCGCTTCAATCACTTTCGCAGCATCAGAAGGATAAGGTGAAGACCGTGAGAAACGTGGGTTGGTTGTAAAGCCGATCTGGTTGTTGATGATCACATGGATCGAACCACCAGTGCGGTGACCACGAAGCGCGGACAGACCGAAACACTCAGCAACAACACCCTGACCAGCAAACGCAGCATCGCCATGCAGAAGCAATGGGAGGACGTTGCTGCGATCAATTTCTGATGTCTCTTTCCAATCAGAAAGCTGGTCCTGCTTGGCACGAACCTTACCCAGAACAACCGGGTTTACGATCTCAAGGTGAGACGGGTTCGCAGTCAAAGACAGGTGAACGTTGTTGTTGTCGAAGGAGCGGTCAGAAGAAGCACCGAGGTGGTACTTCACATCACCGGAGCCTTCCACATCATCAGGAGCGTATGAACCGCCCTTGAACTCATGGAAGATCGCGCGATGTGGCTTGCCCATCACCTGAGACAGAACGTTCAAACGGCCACGGTGTGCCATGCCCAGAACGATGTCTTTAACACCAAGAGCACCACCACGTTTGATGATCTGCTCCAGCGCTGGGATCAGTGCTTCACCACCGTCCAGACCGAAACGCTTTGTACCGGTGTATTTTACATCAAGAAACTTCTCGAAGCCTTCGGCCTCAACAAGTTTATTGAGGATCGCTTTTTTACCTTCTGGTGTGAAGGCAACGTGCTTGTCCGGACCTTCAATGCGCTCCTGGATCCATGCTTTTGCAGCAGGATCAGAAATATGCATGAACTCGACACCAAGAGTGGAGCAATAGGTCCGTTTCAGAATTTCCAGCATCTCACGGATGGTGGCAAATTCCATACCCAGAACGTTGTCCAGGAAGATCTTCCGATCCCAGTCCGCTTCAGAGAAGCCATAGGTCGCGGGATGCAACTCTTCATGGTCACCAGGAACAGCAAGGCGGAGCGGGTCAAGATCAGCATGCAAGTGGCCGCGCATACGGTAAGCACGGATCATCATGATCGCACGAACACTATCGCGAGTTGCCTGCAGCACCTGATCTTCGGTTAGCTCAACACCATTCTTCTTGGCCGTGGACTTGATCTTTTTGCTGACTTCTTTCTCAGCAGGCCAGTCGCCATCAAGAGCTGAAACCAGTTCACCATTTGCTGGAACTGGCCAATCAGAACGCTGCCAGGTTGCTCCGCGAGCTTCCTTGATTACGTCTTCTGGATTATCCTGAAGCGAAGAAAAGAATTCTTTCCACTCGGGGTCGAGTGAATTCGGGTTTTCCTGATATTGAGCATAAAGCTCTTCAATATAAGGAGCGTTGGCGCCGTAAAGAAACGACGTCAGCGCGAATACGTTGTTCGCGTCCTGCCGAGCCATCGTTTTTAAGCGGACTGTTGATCCGCCCTACTTTCTTTGGGCGGGTGTCACACACCACATACCCTTGGGTCCCGCGACTGACAGCAAGCCTGGGGACTTACTGCCTTCTCAAGACTGTCGATGAAAGTGATTCACCGACAGTCGATTTAGTATGCCTCCTAAATGGTATAGGAGGTGTAATTTTTAAGCACCCTGCTTCAACTCTTCGAGAAGAGCAACAAGGGTCTTGCCAAGCTTAGCTGGGGATGGAGATACACGGATGCCCGCGTCTTCCATTGCAGCAATCTTGTCGTCCGCTCCGCCTTTACCGCCAGAGATCACAGCACCTGCGTGACCCATGGTACGGCCTGGAGGCGCTGTACGACCAGCGATGAAGCCAACCATTGGCTTAGAACGGCCTTTTGCAGCCTGTTCTTTGAGCCATTCAGCTGCTTCTTCTTCTGCAGAACCACCGATCTCACCGATCATGATGATGGATTCTGTTTCTGGATCATCCAAGAACAGGTCCAGCATATCGATGAACTCAGTGCCTTTCACAGGGTCACCACCAATACCGACTGCAGTGGACTGGCCAAGGCCTTCCTGCGAAGTCTGGAAGACTGCTTCATAAGTAAGTGTACCTGAACGGGAAACAATACCTACAGAGCCCTTCTGGAAGATGGAGCCTGGCATAATGCCAATCTTGCACTGTTCAGGTGTCAGAACACCTGGACAGTTTGGACCGAGAAGACGGCTGTCGGATGCGTCGAGGCGAGCTTTAACCTTCACCATGTCTGCAACCGGGATACCCTCAGTGATACAAACGATCAAAGGAATGCCAGCGTCGATAGCTTCGATGATTGCTGCGCCTGCACCTGCTGGTGGGACGTAAACAACAGAAGCGTTTGCACCGGTTGCTTCTTTAGCTTCTTTAACGGAAGCAAAGATTGGCAGTTCAGCAGCGGATTCAAGTCCGGAAGACCAGGTTTCTCCGCCTTTTTTAGGGTGTACGCCAGCAACCATTTGGGTGCCGAAGTAAGCCAGTGCCTGCTCAGTGTGGAATGTACCGGTTTTACCAGTCAGACCCTGAACGATGACTTTGGTGTCTTTGTCGACGAGGATAGACATTATGCGACCTCCTTCACAGCAGCCACGATTTTCTGAGCTGCATCGTCGAGATCGTCAGCAGGAATAACATTCATGCCGCTTTCGCTAATGATCTTCTTACCAAGCTCAACGTTGGTGCCTTCGAGACGCACAACGAGTGGAACCTGAAGACCAACTTCTTTAACAGCAGCCAGAACGCCTTCTGCGATCACATCACAGCGCATGATGCCACCGAAGATGTTAACCAGAATGCCCTGTACGTTTGGATCGGACGTGATGATCTTGAACGCAGAGGTTACTTTCTCTTTGGTAGCGCCGCCACCAACGTCGAGGAAGTTTGCAGGCTCAGCACCATACAGCTTGATGATGTCCATGGTCGCCATTGCCAAACCAGCACCGTTCACCATGCAGCCGATGTTACCGTCGAGAGCAACGTAAGCGAGGTCGTGCTTGGAAGCTTCGATCTCTTTTTCGTCTTCTTCGGTCTTATCGCGCAGGGCAACAATGTCTTCGTGGCGGAACAGTGCGTTGCCGTCGAAGGACACTTTCGCATCCAGAACGCGCAGACGACCATTTTCCATAACGATCAGTGGGTTGATTTCGAGAAGCGCCATATCCTTTTCTACAAATGCTTTGTAGAGGATTGGGAACAGCTTCATGCCATCCGCGCGTGCTTCACCTTCAAGCTTGAGGGTGTCACAAAGAGCGGATGCTTTGTCTTCGGTCACGCCCTGAAGCGGATCGATTGGCAGAGTGAGGATAAGTTCTGGCGTGTTGTGCGCAACTTCCTCGATATCCATGCCGCCTTCGGTGGATGCTACGAAAGCAACCTGACCACATGTGCGGTCGACGAGCAGAGAGAGGTACAGTTCGCGGTCAATGTCTGCGCCGTCTTCAATGTAGAGACGGTTTACGACTTTACCAGCATCACCGGTCTGCGCAGTCACCAGCGTGTTGCCGAGCATGTCAGCAGCGTGGGACTTTACTTCATCCAGGTTGAATGCAAGACGAACGCCGCCTTTTGCTTCTGGGCCAAGTTCTTTGAACTTACCCTTACCGCGACCACCTGCGTGGATTTGGGACTTCACAACCCACAACGGGCCTGGAAGGCTTTTTGCAGCAGCTTCAGCTTCATCAGCGGAGAAAATTGCAACACCTTCAGCAACAGGTGCGCCGTATTCCTTCAGGACCTGTTTGGCCTGGTATTCATGTATGTTCATCTGCCCTTCCCATTCTAAGGGGCCCTGCCGAAGCAGGGAGCTAGACTGGCAACGCCTAGTGCTGCCAGTCTTTCAGATCATAGCTTGCGTGGCTTATGCCAGAGCAGGCTGGATTTTCTTACAAGCGTCAACAAGGCCGTTTACAGAAGAAACAGATTTGTCGAACATCGCTTTTTCATCGCTATTGAGATCAATTTCAATGATACGTTCGATGCCGTTTTCGCCAATAACAGTTGGCACGCCAAGGTACATGTCTTTCTGACCATACTGGCCATCAAGGTATGCAGCACATGGAAGAACGCGCTTTTTGTCTTTGAGGTAGCTTTCTGCCATTGCGATAGCAGATGCAGCTGGTGCGTAGAATGCGGAACCTGTTTTCAGAAGACCAACGATCTCTGCGCCACCATCACGGGTGCGCTGAACGATTTCTTCGAGACGCTCAGCAGTGAGCCAGCCCATTTTCACCAGATCGGTGAGTGGAACGCCAGCAACAGTGGAGTAGCGTGTCAGTGGAACCATTGTATCGCCGTGACCGCCAAGAACGAATGCGGTTACGTCTTCTACGGATACTTTGAATTCTTCTGCAAGGAAGTAACGGAAGCGAGCGCTATCCAATACGCCAGCCATGCCAACAACTTTGTTTGCTGGAAGACCGGAGAATTTCTGCAGAGCCCAAACCATCGCGTCAAGTGGGTTGGTGATGCAGATTACGAAAGCGTCTGGAGCGTACTTCTTAATACCAGCACCAACCTGCTCCATAACCTTCAGGTTAATTTCAAGCAGATCATCACGGCTCATGCCAGGTTTACGAGGAACACCTGCAGTCACGATGACGACATCAGAACCAGCGATGCCTTCATAAGTGTTTGTGCCAGACAGACCAGAGTCAAAGCCGTCAACTGGAGAAGATTCTGCCAAGTCCAAAGCTTTGCCCTGAGGCATACCTTCAGCGATGTCGAACAGAACGATATCACCCAGTTCTTTCAGACCAGCGAGGTGTGCAAGTGTGCCACCAATCTGACCGGATCCAATCAAAGCAATCTTGTTGCGCGCCATGAGGAGCTCCCCTTTACGTAACATAGAACCATGATATATGGTGCCTATTTGTCGCAGTGGGTAGCGGTTTTGACGGATGTGCGCAACCCAAATGAAGCACACATCCGCGTTATTTTCCGTAAAATGACGTTTTTTTAGCAGTTTGGATAAGCTCTCAATACGTCATTTCTGAATAAAATTAAATTTTTTCAGATTTCGATATTATGCTCACGCATCAAGTACTCTTCCGAACGCATTTCGATCAAGCGCGAAGCTGTCCGATCAAACTCAAATGCTTCGGTTCCAGATGAGGCAACATAGAGCTCCTGCGGCTCTGCGCTTGCCTGAATCACGAGATGAACGTGATTGTCGTAGAGCGTATCAATCAGATTGATGAATCGCTTTGCTTCGTTCCTACGCGCCTTTTCCAAGACAGGTACACCTTCGAGGAAAACTGTGTTGAAAGCATGTGCAATACGCAGGTAATCAGAGGGCCCTAGCGGGGTGCAACACAATTCCTGAAATGTGAACCAGGCAATCGCGCTACAGGTGCGGCTCACGGGTATTTTCCGGCCTTTATTTTCCAACTCAATAAGATGGCACTGAAGGCCATAAGTCATACTAGCCCAAAGTTTCTCCATTTTCTGAAGACTTTCAGGACCAAGCGGCTCAAGATACGTGTCGGAGCCAGAGAGCTTCTCGAGGCGGTAATCCGTCGGCGCATCCAAATGGATGACACTCATTCGCTCACTCAAAGAACGGATGAATGGAAGAATGTGATTTCTATTCAGTCCGTCTTTATAGAGTTCATCCGGCACCACGTTTGAGGTACACACGACGACAACGCCAGCCTCGAACAATTTGCCGAAAAGCCGCCCGAGCAACATGGCATCTGCGATGTCGGTTACAGTGAATTCATCAAAGCACAGGAGCCGCGTTGTACTGATGATCTCCTCAGCAACCGGGATGATCGGATCGCGGTCTTTGATCGTCCCAGCACTGATCTTCTTGCGGACCATAAATATGCGATCGTGGATCTCCTCCATAAACTCATGGAAGTGGGAACGATGCTTTTTAGGTTCAGGACTTAGATCGTAGAACAGATCCATGAGCATGGTTTTGCCGCGTCCTACAGATCCCCAAATATACAGGCCTTTGATATAGTCTGGCTCTTCCTTGCCTTTTCCAAGCAGGCGACCTAACAGCCCCTTCTTTTCTTCCGGCTTTCGCTGCACCATTTCTGCAGTCAAAGCATCCAGAGACTTTGCCACCTGAATTTGCGCCGGATCGGCTTCCAGGTCGCCCCGCGCCACCATCGCTTCGTAGTGGGCAAGGACGGTTGTTAGGTTAGACGTATTCTCAAGCACGGAGCTCACATTCCTTAAGCTGTATTTCAGAGGGCAAATCACGCCGATCCGACGGGCTATATTTGCCCATGGCATAAAGGAGAGCGCTACCCAGACGCAAGTACAATAGGGTTTATTCGTAAAACCAACGTCTCACATCTGATCAAATTCTGCGGCGCACTTAAACAAACGCAAAAAGCGCTGCGCCTGATATTGGCGCAACGCTTCGAAACTTATAGGATCATCAGATGATGATTAGCGGGCGAAGTTGATTGGAGCGCCGTTCGCTGTTTGACCAGAGAAGTTGGTTCCAGCCCCAGAGAGGGTCGCAACGTTTCCGCCGCCAGCGTCTTTCAAGATAACCTGACTGCCATTCAGATTCCATGCAGAAATCTGAGAGAGCGTTGCATCGCTACAGCCGCGTGTATTTGCACGGTAACCGCCGCTCCACTTGGTCAGCGTCATGAAGAGCTTACAGTTGTCGCCACCTGAAGAGACGCTCCAGCCGCCAAGCAGATCGGTGCGGCCCACAGAACCACCTGTTGCATTGACGTTTGGAGCAGGAGGTGCAGAAACAACCTGCGAATTAGCGTTCGCGTCCTGACCGTCAACCAAGATCTGGCCTTCAGCGCCCGGCTGACCAGGAGTGATCGGCGACAGGGTCTGACCCTCGATTGGTGAGATCGGAGAAGCAGGCAACGGAGAGACATAGCTACGGGTATACGTCGTCCGTTGGCACGCTATTGTGGAAAGTGCAATTACAGAAACAAATGCAATCGTCAAACTACGATTCATAGTGGTGTCATCCCAGCCTTGTGAATTAAGGCGTATTAACCATAAAGACCTTAAGAAACTGCCCCTAAAACAAGGCAGGTGAAAGGTTTACCACTCAAAAAAATGTGAGTTTCCCACTGAAACCCCTATTTCCTAAGGGAAACATGGGAAAATCTGACAACTCTCATAAAGCATTGGGCCAGCCAACCTTAACAAGCTGCACGCCAATTTAGAGAATCACTAGAAAAAACCTTAGAGGAGGTTGCAAGATCTATAGATTCTTTAATTTTGCGGAATGCATCTGTTGCCTCTTTTATGTTCCGGGGAATATCTTCATCTAGGCAAATATCCCAGTTCAACTTTACTGGATGACCGGGCCACATTGGTTGCTTGTCAAGAAGCACACTTGTCTGAAGTCTTATTATATAGTCAGGTTGAGGCGCATGGGGCAGCGAAAAAATCGTCCAGGGCTTCGGATGCAATCCCCCCTCATCCATACCGTTGGCGAAAAGAACCTTCTTGGTAAGCGAAACCATTTCCTCTCGTGGCAAGGGGCCACCAGAGAAGGCACGCAACTCTCCCATGGAGGTATGGTTTAAGTAGGCTTCTGCGGCCAGACTCAGAAATGAATTATCTACGCAAACAAACAGTACATTTGCCGTAGTCATAGGCACGTCTCCACTGGAGCGCCGGACAATGTCCAATCATTCGGTGTCACTCGATTCCAGCACTTCATAGTGCCCTTTTTCTTCGGATCGATGACAACCAGACGATGCGCTTAAAATAATTGCGATTAGAATTGGAATGAGCGAAGCCAAAATGCGGAAATATTCGCAGTGGAGGCTTCAAACCTAAGTGAACTCAGTTCACTTTGTTTCTCTATGCCTGTATAAAGGCTCCGATTTTTCTGAGTTTATTTGGAGCTGCACAATGTCTTTCCCTTTATGGACCATACTGATTGCCGGTCTGATGCCATGGCTTTCTGTTCTTCCTGCCAAATTTTCCCGCAAGTTCGACAACTCAAACCCAAGAGACCCAGAGTACTGGAAAGAAGGATTTCGCTTGCGCGCGCGCTCCGCAGAGATCAACGGCCTCGAAGCTTTCCCTCTTTATGCAGTATCTGTGCTCGTTGCCCTCGCCTATGGCGGTGACCCAGACTGGATTGAAAGATTGTGCGGTCTGTTCATCGCAATGCGCGTGCTGTTCGTCGCATGCTATTGGCTTAACCGCGCCACCCTGCGTTCTCTTGTCTGGTTCGTTGGTTTGATTTGCGCTGTTGCGCTGTTCACGTCTCCGGCGTGGTCATAACAGCAAGCGCTGAGGGTCATAATCCCCGCGATTTCAAGGTATTGTGAGAAAGGTAAAGATCTTTCTCACGCAAACTGGCACGGTTCTGCTGTTTCTGCAGAGCTTCAGGTGAGAGAAGTAAACAGAAGGTCTTGTGAGACCCTTAGTTTTTAGGGATGACCGCCCATTTCAGGAAGAAACGATCTGCTTGGGCAGCAGTTTCCTGAGTAAATTGGCGACGACGGCGCGCAAGTAGCGCAGGGCCCGCTTCCAATTCAGCCAGTATCAGATCGTTGATAGCGCCAGCAGGGCGAACGACATCCTTGATCATCCCAGCCTCGCTACGTTCTACCAATTCTTCAATCTCACCACGAAGCACAGGGCGAATAAAGGTCGCCTCGGCAATATCTGAGAGGCGAGAAGGCGGAACGCCCTGATAGCGTTTCTGATTGTACCAGCGCAGCACCAGTGATGAGCGGATGAGGTCATACAAGCGTTCAGGCACGATCTCGCCGAGAGACACACCATCAAACCTATGCTTCTGCCGCTCAATCCGATTGTAATGATAAAGCGCGAAGCGAACCGGGTCACAATGTTCAAGGGCAAAGGAGATCAACGACTTCGGAAACTCATCATGACCCGCATATGGATCCCTCAACTGAACCCAGTCAAGCGACTCTGGATTGCCTTTAAGCAGAGCGATGAGCGTTTTCTTCAAGTCCCAGCCGGACACATTTGCTGGCACATTCACATCAACGTCTATCGTCTCGTCTACCGGAAAAAGGGAGAGGTAGTGCTCAATTGATCGAATGTAGATGAAACGACAATTGGCGTAGTGAGCTTCAGATTTTTTATGAAGATACAGGTGCGAAAGATCGCCCGCGTGCAGAACACGCAGATTTCTTTCGTTTTCCAAGTTACGAAAGCCCTTTTCCAGCTCCATAAAAACAGAAGAGCTTTCCGAACCAACCTGTGAAGGTGCACCCACCAATATTGCCTACCTGAAATCTAAGAGGCTTCCCCTCGTTGCACTTACCCTTGAACGCAATTCAGGGCAAGTGCACGCAAGCAGTTTGCTCTCTAAGTTTTAGGAAAACAGAGAGATTGGGTGAAGATACACCTTCTCTTACTTGGCTTCGGCAGAAAGGGCATCAAATGCGCTGAGGGCCTCTGCAGCGTACATTAGGGAAGGTCCACCACCCATGTAAACAGCCACACCAAGGGCTTCCATCAGCTCTTCACGAGTAACACCATACTTGATGCAAGCTTTTGCGTGGTATCCAAGGCAGGCATCACACCGGGCGGCAACGCCGATGGAGATCGCGATGAGTTCTTTTTGCTTCGGTTCAAGAGCGCCAGTTCCAATCGCGCTTTTTGCGATTTCGCCAAATCCCTTCATAACGCCAGGAATACCTGGGCGCAGTTCAGCGATACGACCATCGGTTTGGGTGAGGAATTCTTGCCAATTTTCTACAGCCATGCTTCAACTCCTTTTATATTAGATATTACTAATACTAATAATTCGGAAAAATCCAACAATGACTAAAATCAAAGAAATTGCGCTTAGCGCATTAATATCATTCGTGTTTTTACATAATTTGTCTGTTAATGTGACGCGTACGTCATTGCAATCTTTACTCAGCTATGATTACTGAAGGAACTCTCGTTTTTTCATTTTCGGAAATTAATATGTCCATCGCAGAAATCCTGACTGCAAAGGGCCGTGCTGCTGACCTGCTCGCCGCCGCCCGTGATGCATTCCTCACCCAAGGCTACAAGAAGACCTCGGTGAGCGAGATTGCAGATGCCTCAGGTATCTCAATGGCGCATATCTATAACTTCTATCCAAGCAAGATAGACCTTGCCTGTGCTGTTGTCGCTGCCGAGGTGGTAAAACTGGTTGCCCGCCTCGAAACAGCGACTGACCCCAACGCGAGTGCATCAGCGCGCCTAAGCAAGTTTCTCATGATGGAGTTTGAAGAGACTTATCGCCTGCTGGAACTCAATAAGGGGCTTGCAGACTGCTTGCAGGTACTGGAGCAAAAGCGTCCGGAAGACTTTGAAGAACTGTTCCGGCTCGTACGGCAACCGATGCACACCATCCTTCATTCCGGCAACCTTGCTGAGGAATTTGACTTGCGAGAAGTCAGCCAGGTGGCAAGACACATTCACGCTGCCACGATGAAGTTCCGCTTTCCTCAACTGCACAGCCACGAACCCTATGAGATGCAGCGCAAAGAATGCATTGGCGTTATCAAGCTGGTTCTGCGAGGCGTTGAGCGACGCTAGAGGGTTGCTGACTTTTTCGTAAACCCGCCATGACCTCATTGACGGTTTCGTAGGGATTGCAGTTATTTCCCCTTTAAAATTGAGAAATCAGCGTATCATTACCTGCCAATTACAACTAGCCTTAACGCAAATTTTCCTTTTTAAAATCAAGCATTTATAAAGATCGTAGTTCTAGACTTATTTGTATCAAGTTACCTATCACGTCTGATTATTTAGCCGTGTCATCCTCTTGCGTATTTTGGGGGAACCAATGAGTCGCTTAAGAGTATTTGCGTTTGCGGTATTGGGATTGCTCGGCTTCAGCAGCCATTCCTATGCTGTTGAATACCCACCTGGCGTAGAGGTGGAAGAACCCTATGAGGTTTACGAGGAAGAAGTTGTCGATGGGCTGATCACACCACCTGAATATGACTGGGATGGCTTCTATCTCGGTGTTCAGGGCGGCTGGGCACGCCTGCATGGCACGAACCGCTTCAACAACAGTGGCACGCAGTATAACGGCGGGACCGTTGGATTATATGGCGGCTACAACTACACCTACCAGAACATCCTGATCGGCGTAGAAGGCGAAGGGGCTTATTGGTCTTTTGGTGAGCGCTCTCGCGGTGAGATGTCCTTACGCTCTGACTACTTCGCTGCTGCAAAGATCAGAGCTGGCCTCACCTACGATTGGTTTATGGCATATGTGACTGGTGGTGCAGCCGTTTCGACCTTCCGTGCCTCAAACCCTAACTTCGGCCCCGGCTCTGACAGCAACACGATGCTTGGTTGGGTAGGTGGCGCAGGTCTAGAGATGTTTGTCACTGAGCGAGTAATTGTACGCCTAGATTACGAGCGCATCGTCTTTCCCGGACGCAGCTTCACCGTTGGCGGAACGCGCTTCAAGGAAGATATTGACAGCGACGCCATCCGGATAGGTATCTCCTATAAGTTCTAGGCCGTTAGCCTCAAATGAAAAAAGCCGCCTCATTTCAGTGAGGCGGCTTTTCTTGATTTCATAAAGTGCTTACACGCTGATTATACGCGGCGCTCTACCATCATCTTCTTGATCTCAGCAATTGCCTTCGCAGGGTTCAGACCCTTTGGACATGCCTGAGAGCAGTTCATGATGGTGTGGCAGCGGTACAGACGGAATGGATCTTCCAGATTGTCCAGACGCTCACCAGTTGCCTCATCACGGCTGTCGATCAACCAACGGTAAGCCTGCAGAAGGACTGCAGGACCGAGGTAGCGATCACCATTCCACCAGTAGCTTGGGCAAGAGGTGGAGCAGCAAGCACACAGAATGCACTCATAAAGACCATCCAGTTTCTGGCGATCTTCATGGGACTGCAGCCATTCTTTTTCAGGCTCAGGTGTCGTGGTTTTCAACCATGGCTCAATAGAGCGATGCTGCGCGTAAAAACGCGTCAGATCCGGCACAAGATCCTTCACAACAGGCATGTGCGGCAGAGGGTAGATTTTGACGATCTCGTGTGAGCATTCGTCAGCACCCTTAGTGCATGCCAGCGTGTTGGTTCCATCGATATTCATTGCACAGGACCCGCAGATCCCTTCACGACAAGACCGGCGGAAGGTCAATGTAGGATCGACCTTGTCCTTTATGTAGATGAGCGCGTCCAGAACCATTGGGCCACAATCGTCCGCATCAACATAGTAAGTGTCGATGCGTGGATTGCGTCCATCATCCGGAGACCAGCGGTAGATGCGGTACTCACGGGTGTTAGTGGCGCCTTCCGGCTTAGGCCAGACCTTGCCCTCTCCCATCCGGGAGTTTTGTGGCAGTTTGAATTCAGCCATAACAGTTACTCCAGGTTTCGGCGCCTTAGTAGACGCGGGCTTTCGGTGCGATCTTCTTCATGTCGATGCCGCCTTGTTCAAAGGTGGTCAACGGCTCAAGAACAACCGGACGGTAGCTCAAGGTCACCTTGCCATCCTCAGAGAGGTGGGAGATGGTGTGCTTACGCCACTCTTCATCATTACGACCATCGAACGGACCATCTTTGTAATCTTCACGAGCATGCGCACCACGGCTCTCTTTACGCGCTTCAGCGCCGTAAACAGTTGTGATTGCATTTGCCATGAGATTTTCAAGCTCAAGAGTCTCAACGAGATCAGAGTTCCAAACCATAGAGCTATCCGACACGTGAATGTCTTGCATTTCACCCCAGATCGCGGAGATGCGCTTACAACCTTGCTCCAAGCTCTCCTGTGTACGGAACACAGCAGCGTCTTCCTGCATGGTCTTTTGCATCTTCGAACGCAACTCAGCAGTTGGGGTAGAGCCCTTAGCAAAGCGCAGTTTGTCAAAACGAGCCATGATTTTCTGACTGGAAGCTTCGTTAGGCTCTGGAATTGGAGCTTCACGGTCAACAACTTCACCAGCACGGATAGCAGCAGCACGGCCAAACACAACAAGATCGATCAGAGAGTTTGAGCCGAGGCGGTTTGCTCCGTGAACGGATGCACATCCCGCTTCACCAACGGCCATCAGGCCCGGTGCGAGTGCGTTTGGATCTTCTTTGGTTGGGTTCAGCACTTCGCCCCAATAGTTGGTTGGAATGCCGCCCATGTTGTAGTGCACAGTCGGAAGGACCGGAATTGGGTCCTTAGTCAAGTCCACACCAGCAAAAATGCGTGCGCTTTCAGAGATACCTGGAAGGCGCTCAGCCAACAGATCAGGATCAAGGTGATCCAGATGCAGGAAGATGTGGTCTTTATTTTTGCCAACACCACGGCCTTCGCGGATTTCCATCGTCATACAACGGGAAACAACATCACGAGAAGCAAGGTCTTTGGCAGAAGGAGCGTAACGCTCCATGAAGCGCTCGCCTTCGGAGTTTACCAGGTAACCACCTTCACCACGAGCACCCTCTGTAATCAAACAGCCGGAACCGTAGATGCCAGTTGGGTGGAACTGTACGAATTCCATATCCTGCAATGGCAAACCTGCACGGGCTACCATACCGCCGCCATCACCTGTACAGGTGTGGGCAGATGTTGCAGAGAAGAAGGCACGACCATAACCGCCGGTTGCCAGCACAACCATCTTCGCAGAGAAGCGGTGGATTGTACCGTCATCAAGGTTCCACGCAATAACGCCTTCACACTTGCCATCTTCAGACATAATGAGATCAAGCGCGAAGTACTCGATGAAGAAATCAGCGTTGTGACGCAGAGCTTGACCGTAGAGCGTGTGCAAAATGGCATGACCGGTACGGTCAGCTGCTGCACAGGTGCGCTGTACTGGAGGCCCTTCACCATAATTTTGCATATGGCCACCGAACGGACGCTGGTAGATCTTACCTTCTTCCGTACGTGAGAATGGAACGCCGTAATGCTCAAGCTCATAGACCGCCTTTGGCGCTTCACGAACGAGGTATTCCATCGCATCCGTGTCACCAAGCCAATCAGAGCCCTTAACAGTGTCATACATGTGCCACTGCCAGCAATCTGGCGTCATGTTCTTCAAGCTTGCTGCAATACCACCCTGCGCTGCCACAGTGTGGGAGCGAGTTGGAAACACCTTGGAGATACAAGCTGTTTTCAATCCCTGCTCAGCCATACCGAGCGTCGCCCGAAGGCCAGCACCACCAGCACCTACAACCACAACGTCAAACTTGTGGTCTACAAACTCATAGGCCTTGCCGCTCTGGCTTGGCGCTGTCGATACACCGGTCTGTTCAACCATCTAGATCAGCCTCCGAAGCTGATTTTAAGCACTGCAACCACGGAAGCGAGTGCGATAAAAGAAGCGAAGAAAATGTTTCCCATAATAAGAAGAAGCTTGAGCCCTTCTGAATGGAAATAATCTTCGATGATGACTTGCATGCCCAGCTTCATGTGCAGGCAGCCGACCAAGATCACCAAAAGCAGCAAGGTGGAGATGATCGGGTTTTGAAGAGCTTCAGTGAAACTCGCATAATCAGCGCCTTGAAGCGCGATAACGAGGATAACAAAGAAGGAAATGAGGAACACATTCGCGACAGCAGTCAAACGCTGACGCCAGAAATGTGACGTTCCGTCCTTAGCAGAGCCAAGGCCGCGAACTTTCCCGAGCGGAGTGCGCATATCGGTCATTGATCTCTCCTTAAGCGACGATGAAACCGATGATCCAGAGGATCACGGTAAGAGCAACAGAGCCTACGATCGTTGCGCGAGCCATCCAGTTCGCTGCAGACAATTCAAAGCCATGTCCCATGTCCCAGATAAAGTGACGCAGACCGCCAATCATGTGGTGCACAAGTGCCCAAGTGAAGCCGAAGAGGACCAGACGGCCCAGGAAGGAACCGAACATGTCCATTGCAAATTGATAGGACTCAGGACCTGCTGCTGCGCAGATGAGCCAGAACGCCATCAAAATCGTTCCAAAATAAAGCGCCGCCCCGGTGATGCGATGTAGAATGGACATCACCATCGTCACGATCGGCTTATAGATCTGAAGATGGGGCGATAATGGCCGGTTGGCCTTGAGGTCAGCGTTCGCCATAAATCTCTCTCCCGTCCCTGGTTACAGTTACGCTTACGTAAACGTAACAAAACAAGGCGTTGTATGAGGTTCTAATACCTTCAGTTTCGGGGTGCGTCAAAGCATCCTATGCGTCTAATTGCTTTTTCTACTAGGTTTGCCCTTAAAATTGGCCGAAATGATTAGATTTTGCGGTGTAAATTTTGTTGTTTTCTACCTGATCAAGTAACAAGAATCTGGCAGTTTATTATCTTGAGTTTTGTAGTCATATTTTAATTTACTGAAATTACGAGAAATTTTTCAGAAAATCACTTAAAGTCAAATTACGTTTACGTAAACTTTATTTAATGTGAACGAGCTGACGCAGCCCTATACTTCAAATCTAGAGCGGCCAATCCTGATTTCCAGTTTATGTCCTTTAAAAGGCTTCGCATGCCTCTGATTTGCTACTCACATAAACACACTTCTCAAACTCTATTAGCTAGCAAAATGAAGCAGAGCAGGTGTAGTCCTGCTCCGCCTCCGTACTATGCTATTGTAAGTTAAACTCGCAGTACTCCACACCGCTTTCATGCAGCGTTGAAGAGATACATTTGAGGTCAATCCTTTCAGAGACATTCGCAAACAACGGTGTCCCAACCCCGCAGAGGACAGGTGCAACTTTCAGGCGTAGGACATCAATGAGTTTGGACGTAGCCAGCAAACCAGCAAACATTCCTCCTCCGCAAAGGTAGATGTCGCCGCCCTGCTCTTTCTTCAGCGCGGAAATGTGCGTGGTGAAGTCTGCTCGCACAGCTTCAACCTCTGCATCTACTGGCAACTGAACTCCCTCTGAGAAAATCAGATGCCGCATATGTGGGTAGGCTTTTGCACCAGCAGGCAGACCATACTGATAGGCGAACTCGTAGGTATGGCGTCCCATGATGACAGTGTCATACGTTGCTAAACGCTCATTGTAAGCGTCTACATGATCTCCAGTGTGGGGGAAGATTGAAACATCGCCGTTTGGGCCAGCAATAAAACCGTCGCGACTAACGGCGACGTCATAAATAATGCGTCTCATAAAGACTCCATCAAAAACAAATAGACATCAAGCACCGCCCACGTGAATCGCGAGAGTGCCGTTCAACAGAGTTGAGTTGTCTTAGTTGTTCACTGACAGAGTCCTCCTCATTGCTGCATTGCAGGTTCAAACAGATTTCTCATGGGGTCAACCTACGAGAAACGCAGACCAGTCAAATAGAGGGAATAGGGAGTTGATGTGATATTTGTGTAATAACAGACAGACAAGCATTACCCCCTCAAATCTCACAGTTCAGCGTTCTTCAGAGCGCTTTTTCCATGTATCTAACGGTCTTTCCTTTTCCTTCCAGTTCAGCTTCCCCGACGATTTGGAAACCTAGTGAAGCATGGAATGCGTCTGATGCAGGGTTTGGAGGATCTGAGTTTACCTCGCATACGATGCGCTCATATCCCTTTGCTTTCGCGAAGCTGAACAAGTCATCGTAGAGTTTGCGTGCAATGCCTTGTCCGCGGGCTGCTTTAGAAATCACAATCCGATCGACATATAGAAAATTATCGTAGGCTACGCAGAACCATTTGAAATTAATCGAAGAATAATCACCGTCCTGATCGTATGAGATAAGAAGGCCGACTTCCTTTTCAGCAACTCTTACATAGGTCGCCTTTTCGATCAGCTCTGCAAAGCCATCACGTGTCAAAGAGGACAGTTCGACAGCATGCTCTTGGTTCAGAGCATGCATCCAGGTTAGATCACCAGCAATAAAGCTTCGAATAAGCAATGCAGCTACTTCCAGTTATTTCTTAAAATTGTAGTTATTTTCGAGTCTAGACGGATAGATTGCGTTTCGTGCGCAATGTCTTGAAAACGTGCACCATAAAGATCGTCGCAAACAGTGGCGTGATCAGGTTTACGATTGGGATGGCTAGAACAAACGCAACAATCAGCCCGGCAGCGAATACGGTTCCACCTTGCGATTTACGGAACGCCTTTGCTTCTTGCGGCGGCATGAAACGCATTGCTACGAACTCGAAATATTCGCGACCAAGCAGATATCCATTCACGAGCAAGAATGCGATCTGGCCAATACCGGGAATGAAGAACAGCATCAGAGCGAAAATGTTGGCGACAATGATTACACCGACAAAACGAAGAGCCGTTACAATAGACTCGCCAAGCGGCAATGCTTTGCCCCGCCTCTCATTTGGATAGGAGTGCTCTTCAACAAGTTCAGAGATCTGATCTTGATAGAAGGCGACGACCATGGCCGAAACCGGTGCAAGGATATAGCCGAGACCAATTAATGCGCCGATGCCTGTTACGATACTGACCGTCGTATCCTGCCAGTCCTGCGGTAAGTCTATGAAGTACCCGACTACGCCCTGAATAGCGATCCAGACGACAAGAAGAAGAAGCAATGTCAGCCCTAAGGCTTTGAAAAATATGCTTCTGAACTGCGGTTCAAAAACCTGCGAAAATGATTTTATAGCTGCCGATAACATCTCTTGTGCCAAATTTATGAAAACAGATGGCACTTAGATAAGCATTTCTCCGCGTAGCAACAAGAGCTGACACTCGTAAAGCAGCCTGCCATCCATCAGGATCAACAGGCTGCTTTAGTTCTTTATATCAGAGCGCTCTCAAGCTTACTGGGCGAGTGCCATCTCATCTATCAGCTGCCACTTCAGGCTCTCGATATTAGCGGAACACCTCTCAAGATCGACTGGATCAAAACGGAACCAGCAACCACCTCCAACATTCGGAGGCTGATCGAAGGCGCGGTCGATGGCATTGTTGGCGAGGTGGCATTTGAGCAGTGTTCCCACACCTCCGTGGCCAGAAAATAGAACAGGTTCGCCACTGGGAATTGCGGTGAGCGCCTGTTTAATTGCAGTGACGACACGACTTTGCGCATCCAACGCCCGTTCCCAACCACGAACGCTCACAGCAGGGCGGCTGAAGAACTCATCGGCGACATGCTCAAATTCATCTGGCTCAAGAAAACCGGTTGAGCTGCGATCATTTTCGTGAAGGCCTGCGGATGTAATCAGTTCCATACCTAGGTGGCTCGCGATAATCTGGCCAGTTTCGATGGCCTTTTTCTCGCGACTGGAAATGACATGATCGATTTCCAAAAGCCATGGCTGGCGCAGGCCTTGTTCTAAACGTTCGCGACCTTTATCCGACAAATCCCAGTGCGGAACTGGGGTTGCCGGGTCGATGTCAACATTTGGGTGGGTCAAATATATACAGTAAGTCATGGCACCTCCCCGGTGCCATCAGGCACCTGTTAAATAACCACTGGCTCTACTCGTCCATGGGTCATTTTTCCTCGATATATTTCTTGATCAAATGATGCGCGATAGAGATGTCAGGGGGACAAATTAATCCCGACTCTGCTTCACCTTGGAGCATCTTCAGTGTCTCCTCTTTAGAAAACCACTGACAATCCTCCATTTCTTCATAGTCGATATTCAAGTCAGTCGTCAGAGCTTCACCGTGGAACCCGATCATAATATTTGATGGGAATGGCCATGGTTGGCTGGCGACGTATTCAACTTTGCCGACTTTTACGCCTGCTTCTTCAAAAACTTCACGGCGGACAGCGTCTTCGAAGGTCTCGCCCGGCTCCACAAAACCAGCAAGCGTTGTGTAGACATTTTCCATCAGATGGTAAGGACGACCCATCAGGCATTTGTCCCCGTGGGTGATCAACATTATCACCGCGGGATCCGTTCTTGGGAAATGCTGCGCTGAGCAGGATGGACAATCCCGGCGATAACCAGATTCGGCGAGTTTCGTTGGCTGACCGCATTGAGAACACATCTTATGGGTGGAATGCCATCGGCCTAACGATGCAGCCTGTGCCATCATTCCAAGCACTCTCTGGCTAGCTGCTCGTTTTATCGCTATTCCGCGCAGTCCATAGGCTGCGAAAGTCCCGAGTTTTTCCAGCTCCTCATCAAGTGTTTCAGCATCTGCAGTGTAACGAACGCCAAAGTATGGGCGGTTTCCATCAGTCTCGTCAATGCCGAGAAAGATTGTCGTCGCATCAGTGACATTCAGAGATTTAAGCGTCTCTACGGGATGGATCAGAGGCTCATTCGTGACCTCTTTGTTGAAGATGAAAGCGTCGTTTGCCTGAATTAGAAAGCGGGCATCCGGACTCGCTTCTAACGAGTTAACCCATTCAGTATCCTTACGTTTTTCACCACAGCGATTAAGCGAGTTGGCAGAATAACAAAGAGCTGCAGAGGCGTCATACACCTCAGCTGTATCGGCCAGCATTTCGAATTCCTTAAATTATAAACTTATGTAAAGTGAACCCGAGATAGCACTGAAATGCAATGTTGTGGCGGCATTTTCTGAATTCGGATTTGGCAGAACTCTCTGAAGATTCACAGTCTCGTCCACAGTAGCAAGCGGTAAACATCAATGAACGCTTGCAAAATACAGGTAAAACGACCATATACACGTTCGGGAGGTTGGTGGTGGACGAGCCACTCGCCAACCGGGTCAGATCCGGAAGGAAGCAGCCCTAACGAGTCCATGGCACGGGTCATCGTGCCAGCCTCCCACCTAATTTTCCCCGCGCCCATACTCGACAAGCGGCCGGTCTTCGTCTTGAATGGCCGGGAGTAAGTTTTACCTTGCCTTTGAAGTGGCTGAGGATTTGGGCGATATGGACGGAATAGACCTTCAAGAAGAGCACCAGACAACAACAGGCGCGGAAGATAAATCTTCCAGCAGCGATGGTGCGTATCGCGTTCTCGCCCGAAAATATCGACCTAGTACGTTCGATGATCTTTATGGTCAGGAGCCGATGGTTCAGACTCTGCAGAATGCATTTGAGACTGGCCGTATCGCGCAAGCCTGGATGCTAACCGGGGTTCGCGGTGTTGGTAAAACAACGACGGCACGTATCCTTGCTCGCGGCTTGAATTACGACATTCCGGGTGAAATCGATAAACCAACCATACACTTAGACAAAATCGGCACTCATTGCCAGGCGATCATGGAAGGGCGTCATGTCGATGTGATCGAGATGGATGCTGCGTCTCATACTGGTATTGATGATATTCGCGAAATTACCGAAGCAGCACGGTACCGTCCAGCGAGTGCGCGCTACAAAGTGTACATCATCGATGAGGTGCATATGCTCTCCAAGTCGGCGTTCAACGGGTTGTTGAAGACGCTGGAAGAGCCGCCGGAGCATGTGAAATTCATTTTTGCAACCACAGAAATCCGCAAGGTTCCTGTAACTGTCCTCTCTCGTTGTCAGCGGTTTGACCTGCGCCGGATTGAGAGCTCTACGCTCGTTTCTCTGCTGCGCGAGATCTCCGGCAAAGAGGGCATAGAAATTTCTGATGAGGCGCTGGCTCTGATTGCTCGCGCTGGTGAAGGTTCTGCTCGAGACAGTTTATCTCTGTTGGATCAAGCTATTGCGCATGGTGCAGGCCGCATTGAGCCGAATGAAGTGCGCCAAATGCTGGGCCTTGCTGACCGCAGCCGGGTGATAGATCTGTTTGAGCACGTGATGCGCGGCGACATTGCCAGCGCTCTGGATGAGCTCAAAGCCCAGTATGATGTGGGCGCCGATCCGGCAGCTGTCCTCTCTGACCTTGCAGACTTTACCCATTTGGTGACTCGTCTGAAAGCGGTGCCGAAGGCGGGTGAAGAGAACTCTGTGACTGAGAGCGAACGGCAGCGTGGGCGGGACTTTGCTGAAAAGTTATCGATGCGCGTTCTTTCCCGGACATGGCAGATATTGCTGAAGGGAATTAACGAAGTACAGAACGCGCCTAAGCCGTTGGCTGCGGCTGACATGGTTCTGGTGCGCTTGTGCTACGCCTCTGATCTTCCTGATCCGGAAGAGGCGCTCAAGCTGCTGAAATCTGGTAAGTTCTCCCCGGCTGGTGGCAGCGCGCCTACTGGCAACGCGCCACAGGGCGGCGGTGGATCAAGCGCCAGCGCGGCTCCATCCGGTGGCGGCTCTGCACCGCAATTGCGAGCCGTAGCTGGCGGCCAACCGATGACGCAAGCTATTGGTGCTGCACCGCAATCAGCCCCTCAGATGCGACAGGCCGAGGAAGCGAAAGAGAAGATCGCGATCCGCTCATGGGCCGAGGTTGCTCAACTTGCAGCCCGCATGAAGGACATTCCAGTCAAGGTTTCTGTCGAGCGTGCGCTGCGTCTTGTTAACTTCCAGCCGGGACGCATCGAAGTGCAGCCGACTGAGATTGCAACAGCTGATGCGGCTGGAGAGCTGGGCCGAAAACTGACGGAATGGACAGGTCGTCGCTGGATTGTTGCGGTTAGTCGTGACCAAGGCCGACCGACTTTGCATGAGGAAAAAGAAGCTAACCAAAGACAGTTGGTTTCGGATGCACATTCTGATCCGGAAGTGGTGAAACTTATTTCTGCCTTTCCCGGGGCTAAGGTTGTTGACGTGCGCATTTTGAAGCAGGAGGAAGATCTCCCCCTTGAAGCGGCGTCCGAGCCTGTCGACATAGAAGACATGGACTCTATGGATTTCACCCAAGATTTCTAAGGTTTCTGTGCTATGAAACCTTATGAACCGAATTGATAGAGCGCTGATGTGCGCTCAAGAGACGTTTAAGGAGCGAGTCGATGGACTTTCTTAAAATGATGAAGCAAGCCAAGCAGATGCAGGAAAAAATGGGCGAGCTTCAGGAGACTGTAAACGACCTTTCTGTTGAGGGAACCTCAGGCGCAGGCATGGTCACCGTTACGTTGAATGGTAAAGGTGAAATGACTGGTTTGAAGATTGATCCTTCTCTCATCAATGCTGATGAAGTTGAGATCCTGGAAGATCTTATCCTCGCTGCGCATAATGATGCGAAGGGAAAAGGCGAAGCTTTGGTGCAGGAGCGTACGCAGGACATGATGTCCGGTATGGGTCTGCCAGCTGGCATGAAACTCCCGTTCGGCTCTTAAGATCTTCAAGGCTACGTGTTGCCAAATCACCGCGACCCTGCGCAGATTTGGCCGTAGACCTGAAACGGATTTATTCCCTCTTGCCCGCCTCTTCAGGCGGGCATAGTTTATCTGGCATTGTCTCGCAAAACTGCTTTGCGGGTGCCTTTTCTTTCTCGCAGAGAGCATAGATTTTAGATGAGTACACGCAGGGTTGCTGGTCCCGAAATTGAACGCCTGATACAGCTGCTGTCCAAGCTGCCCGGCCTCGGCCCGCGCTCGGCCAGACGTGCTGCTTTGCACCTGGTTCAGAAGAAAGATCAACTGCTTATCCCGCTGGCCGAAGCCATGGGCGTGGCCGTTGAGCAGGTCGGCATCTGCTCAGAATGCGGTACCGTGGATACCAGTGATCCTTGCACCATTTGCTCTGATCCGCGCCGGGATGGAGCCACTATTGTGGTGGTTGAGGACGTCTCTGACCTTTGGGCGCTGGAGCGGGCATCCGCTGTGAGTGCACATTATCATGTCCTCGGTGGCACCCTGTCTCCGCTGGACGGTATTGGCCCGGATGACCTCAACATTTCCAAGTTGGTTGAGCGTATTGAGGGCGGTGCGGTGAGCGAAGTTATCCTCGCTGTTAACGCGACCGTTGAAGGGCAGACCACTGCGCATTTCATTACGGACCAGCTTGCGCGATTTGAGAATGTGAAAGTGACCCGTCTTGCCCATGGCGTGCCGGTTGGTGGGGAATTGGACTACCTTGACGAAGGCACGCTGGCGCAGGCTTTGCGAGCAAGAACAAAGTTTTAGCAGGTTTCTTGCTCTGTGCTTATGCGGGTATTTCCGCCGCTTAAGTCGTTTGCGTTGCTATGTGCGTTGATTTGAAAGATTTGCGTATTTATTGCGTTGAACAGGATTTTTGAAAATGGACACGTCTTCCGCCAAACCAACCCAGTTTTTCATCCGCAAAACCCAGCGCAACGATGTGGACGAACTGCTCGCTCTGCTCAACCGGATTATTGAGGCCGGGGGGACAACTGCGCTGGAGAAGCTGTTGAACAAAGGTGAGTTCATCGAGTGGTTTCTTGAGGCTGACATTTTAGAGAGCACTGTTTGCGCGATTGACCGTGACAGCGGCGAGCCACTCGGCTTTCAGATCGCCAGCCATTATGGAGATATCCCCGCTGACTGGGTTGATATCGGCACCTTTGTGAAACCGGGTCTGCATAAGAGCGGCATCGGCAGTGCGTTGTTCAAAGCAACACTTGCCAATCTGGAAGGTAAAGGCCTCACCACCATCAACGCCACCATCCGCGCCGACAACACCGGTGGCCGCGCCTACTACACCTCCCGCGGCTTCAAAGACTACAAAGTACTGGAAGCAGTTCCGCTCTCTGACGGGACACCGGTAGACCGGATTTGTAAGCGGTTTGATTTGGGGTGAGCCATTAATTTTCGATTTGTTTGAGGTAAGTGATGTCTTTTAATGAACCAAAGAGCAGGCTTAAAGACCTCCTCATAGAGCCTCGAGAAGAACTTAATGTAGAAATTAAGAACTGGCTTGATATTCAGCATTCCAAAGAAGATAAAGCAACATTAGCGAAAGCTATTATTGCTTTAGCGAACCATGGCGGGGGATTTATTCTAGTTGGCTTAGAAGAGAGGGAAATCTCCGCATCTGAAGCAGCGGGACGCCCACCGGCTCTAGACCGTTACAACCAAGACATAATCAACGGAATTGTATCAAGTTACTGTGACCCAGAGTTCCATTGCTCGGTACATTTCGAACGTCATCAAAATCAATCCATTTTCCCTATTATTTCTGTTCCTGGAGGCCATCAAGTGCCGGTTCGTGCTAAACGATCTGGACCGAATGAAAAAACAATTCAGAAAAATGCAATTTATATGCGCAAGATTGGGCCTAAAAGTGAGACACCCCAATCATCGCGGGAATGGGACGAACTTCTCCATAAGTGCTTGTTGAACCGGCGAGAGGATCTCTTTGAACAGATAAGAAGCATTGTTACAGGCTCTGTTCGACAAGTAGACCCAGTTGCAAATGACGAAGCATTAAGCAAATGGTCGAAACGCTGCTTTGCGCGCTGGAAATCACTCGCACATCATCTTCCAGATAACTCAGCTCCCCGAATGCCCCATGGGTATTACTATTTCAGCTATGAACTAAAAGGGGACCGAAAGGAGTTACCATTATCACAACTACCGAAGGCACTACAGCAAAGCGAAACAAGGCATACTGGCTGGCCACCGTTCTGGTACCCAACAAAAGCAGGCATCACACCGTACCCAATTGATAACACAATCGAATGTTGGTTAGGTAATGACGCAGAATCTTCTTTTCAATTTGACGATGCTGCTCACTCTGATTTTTGGAGAGTAAATCCGGAGGGGTTTGCATTTCTGATGCGTGGGTACCAAGAAGACGGAGATGATTTGTGGGGAGCAAGTCCTGCTCCGGAAGCTGGTACCATGCTGGACGTCACCTTACCAATTTGGCGCATAGGCGAAACTCTATTGCATGCGAAGCGCCTAGCATCACACCTATTTGATGGACCTACCACACTTCATTTTTCGGCCTTTTATTCTGGTTTAGAGGGACGTTCACTAGGTGTATTAAGCAAAGATCGCGTTTTCCATGAAAAGCGTACTGCACATCAAAACTCAGTGTTTCTCAGTACCCATGTCGAAACACAAACAATCGAGGCAAATTTGCCAGAGATTGTACATCCGCTATTATCTCCTTTATATGAGCTGTTTGATTTCTATGAACCATCGATAGAACTTGTCGCTACAGAGCTAAACCGGATGCGATCAGGTAAATTCTAAATTGTTGAACATCCTGTCATTGCCATTTTGCTTGCATGTGTACTAATCGGCAACCGGCGGCAAAGGGAACACTATCCCTGATTTTTCAGGGGGTGGACGTCATGTGGGTGGCACTGGTATTTTTAGGGAGGCGCTGACCTGCGGCGGGTGGTATAGCCGCAGACCAGCAGGGCACCGTTTGGCGAGGATGCGGGGTGGATTTGCGTTTCGCCATTGGTACCGGAGGCAAGTGGTACGGGTTTGTGCCATTTACCCATCACAGTGCTGTTGAACGAGCTCTGCGTGGTCAGGGGTACCGATCACGTAGAGCGCGCTGCACGATTAAGCCATTTTCTAAGCCAGTCCTTTTTTACGAGGCTGGCTTTTTTCTTTGCTCCTGTGCATCTCCCTTATCGAAAACCGATGGGTTTTTCGGGAGGGTGCCAGCGAGCAAAGCGTCATACGGCTTAATCAGGAAGCGGAGTTTTTGTGTTCATTGGCTGCGGATGAGCGACTCGCTCTAACATTCCGCAGCTTTTTCCCAGCGCTTCGAGGTGATCGCGGAAGGCGTGATGCAAAGTGAACAGGGCATCGCGCTCACTGGAGTGCTGCATTCTCTCTGTCAGCACAAGGTGCTGAATATACGAGAGGTTCTGCAAATCCGAAACAGCGACGATGACTTCGTCAATTTCATTTTGGAAAGTATTTGTGGCGCCACAGGCGCATGCGGAGTCGGTCATTCTCAATCCCTCTGTAAGTAGGGTGTTGAAGAACCGCGCGACAGCAAGACTTTCTAGGGTCCGCTGGCGAGCGGGAGGCTAGAAACCTGCAAACAGACAGGCGAGTTTATTCCCCTCCGAAGAAGGTATTGTATTCACCGCCCTCCCGCTCATAGCAATAGGTTTGCGCGCTACCTATAAAGCAGGCACAAAAAATCCGCTAGTCGACGGGAGCGGTTACCGCTGTTTGGAGGAGGTTTCTAGGCCTCATGTATGAATGTGGAATTAAAACCACAGGTTGTCAAATTGACAATTTTTACAGGAATGTGGATGGCGGGAGTTAGCAAGGCGTTTGTGTCGTGGCTTATGCCTGAGCGTGTCGCTCTGGATCCCGGATTTGCGCTGCGCTTGTGCGGGATGACGACGGGTGGCGTGAGAACCCTTTGGCGGGCGGGACGTTCGAAACCTGCAGACAGTCAAGCGGGTTTATTCCCCTCGAAAGGGTATTTTATTCACCACCCTCCCGCCCATAACAAAGGGCTTGTGCGCTTCATGCATGAGGATGGGATGAGGCAATTACTCTGTCAAACTGGTAGTTTTGACAGGGATGCAGTTAGTCGCGCTTGTCCGGGAAGACGGAGGGTGGTTGTGGTTGTTCGTTAAAGCTTGTAATCACCTCCCGATAAGAAGGAGGGGCGATGTCCTGGCTCAATGAGCATAGGAATTACAATCAGAGTTCCCTTATTAGCTTTGAAGATAAGGAGCTGCGGGATCGATGAAAAAGTATGGCCGCACCTATCACTTGCCCAGCTCTCCCGGTGTTATGAGCGATGACAAGATCCTGAAGGATTCGACGGCTCTGGCAAGCGCCGCAGAAGTTGTCTTTACCGAGAAGATGGACGGTGAGAACACGACTATTCTGCAGAATGGATGCCATGCGCGTAGTCCTGACAGTGGGTATCACCCTTCCCGTGATTGGATGAAAGCTTTTGCGGCAGGTGTTTCGCCATGCCTTGCTGAAGATGAGCGGATTGTTGGTGAATATCTCTTCGCACAGCATTCAGTCTCCTATGACAGCTTACCCACTTACTTTCTGGGTTTTGCCTGGATCGTTGATGGCGTCACACAAAGCTGGGATGCGACATTGGGCCGTTTTGCAGAGCTTGGCATTACCCCTGTTCCGGTGCTGCACAGGGGTTTGTTTACTCCAACCAGCGTCGAAGCTGTGTTGAATAAGTTGGATCTGAACAAGCAGGAAGGCTTTGTCGTCAGAACCACTGCGAGTTTCCAAGAGACTGATATGGCAACACATATGGCCAAATATGTGCGAGCTGATCACGTTCAGAGCGACACACATTGGATGCATGGTGAAGTCATCAAGAACAGGCTAGTGAAGGGCTAGCGGTTCCAACGCCCGCCGATCTGGATCCCTGTGTGTTTGTTTTGTGCTTGAATGGTAGCGAGGCGGAGGTCGTTGGGTCCCAGATCAGAGCCCAGCACGGCTTTAGATCGTGACGCGGCCAGACCCCGCCTCGCATGTATTACCAAACCTGA
>NZ_LMCE01000014.1:0-529 GCF_001623285.1 Pseudovibrio sp. Ad26 | reverse complement strand
GTTCCATACTGACTCCAGCCAGAACTGTTCATCCTTAAACCACTTGTGTGGGCATGAGCACCCGCGGCCCCTGTTGAACCGCTCAGACTGTGAGCATGAGCCCCCGTGTTATTCGTCGATTTGGTGCCGTAATCGAAACTGCCTGTTGTTTTCGTCCCGTAATCAAACGACGATGTGGTTTTCGTCCCCAAATCCGTACCGGATGCACTGGCACTGTGGGTGTGCGACTTAATTCCATCCTGTTCCTGAGACAATACAGCACGACCGCTGGCGGGTTTCCCCTTGATTGTCCAGCCTCGCATATCAGGAAGCACACCCGATGGATACGCGACAGCAAGTTTTGGGTAGGCTGATTTGTCAAACGCCTGCCCCTGCATCAGGACGTAGCCAGACGGAACGATATCTGATGGCCACGGGATCGGCGCACCTGCCGGAAAGGCCGAATTCTCACCGGCCCCAAGGTATTCAAGAACATCTGCAACGGAATTTTTTGCCAGAATATCCCTGCCAACCTGAGTCAGTTCAGTCA
>NZ_LMCE01000013.1:0-511 GCF_001623285.1 Pseudovibrio sp. Ad26 | reverse complement strand
GTGCTATTCCTCAGCTTGCATGTCGAGCGTTACAGTGGTTTGAGTTTTTGTTTTCGTTTGTGGCCTATGTATGACTTCAATTTTCTTCTGTGGACAATGTCCACCACTGTGGTTGTTGTCGACACTCGTTCGGCTTCTCTTCATGATCCTTGATAACTCAATGGCAGCGTCCTCAATTGGAATCTCTGCATGCTACTTCGGTAAATTTTTGGGTTCTATGCCAGAATTATTTTGTATCCTTATTTTCCTATTTCTAATATAGTGGCTCCTTCGTGAGGAGGGGTCCTCTCGGGATCAACGGGAAGTTATGGTTCTTCGAACAGGTAGGGCGCCTTCGCCTTTGTCTGCTCGTCTCTTCAAAAGATTTTTGTCTGGTTTATATTGTTGCCTACTCTAACCCTTCGTGCGTATGCTCTTGCACGTTTCGTTGTTCGTGGTTACCGGTGCTTTAGCTTTCGGAAGTTCGGCAAACACGGGTAGTTTTCTGTGATGTTTGGGAACATGTCTTTAG
>NZ_LMCE01000012.1:0-532 GCF_001623285.1 Pseudovibrio sp. Ad26 | reverse complement strand
ATACTAATTGGTACAAATTCAACGGTTTACCAAGAAGCAAAAGAACGTGTGGAAGGAAAAATTAAATCTAATCAAACCAAAAAATATTCCCCTCAGTTGAAGAAACCTGTGAATGAATCTGTTCATGCCAGAGTAGATCCATTTGATCCAACGAAGATTCTAAAAAGATAAAAGTAGAAGGGGAACATGATGAATAAATCGCCTGCAGTCATTCTCACTTGTCAATTTACCTTGCCCAATAAAAAATCTTTTTCAACATACATTGATTATATGACAAGAGAAAAAGCGCTGGAAGAAATGGAACGACGTACGCCTGAAGAAGAACAGGAGCTGCAACGAATCAAGAATGCTTTAGAGGATTTTTATATTCCTGAAGGAGAAACTTTTTCGGAGAGTAAGACGGATAAAGAATTCAGCGAAACGTCGAATGAAGCTCAATCTTTGATGGGAAATGGAATCAACTTTGACAAGTTAGAGGAACAAGATTTTACCAAATATCTTTCTTATATGACCCGTCACTATGCGTTAGAAC